>JBPCLX010000375.1:0-3035 GCA_051002815.1 Gemmatimonadaceae bacterium | reverse complement strand
GCCCGAGTTCCAGGCGATCGAGCAGTGACATGATCGTCACCGGATCCACGTTCTCGACGACGTGCAGCCGCGGGAAGTACTCTCGCGCTTCGTCGTCGAGCTCATTCCAGTTCGGCGGCCGCAGCGCACTCCGGAGGGCGATCGGCCCGAGCGCCGAGCCACCGATGCCCAGCAGTACGACATCGCTGAACGCCTGACCTATGCCGTCCGCGAACTTTCGGATCTCGGGAAGAACCGTTCCGCCGTCGGTGAGATCGAGGAAACCCAATTCACCACGCTGGCGCCGATCGCCAACGCCCCGCCGGATCGTTCCGAACTGGGCAACGGTGTCTTCCCACAGATCGGGAGAGATACCGCCTTTCACCGAGGTGGCCATCATGTTGGTGTAATCGATGCGGATCGTCATGTCAGTCGACGCGAACCGTAAGGCCGTCGTGCGCGGGCCGGATATGGGGCGGCAGCTCGGCGCACAGCTCGGCGTGTGATGTACGATGGGTCAGATGAGTCAGGTATGTACGGCTGGCGCCGATGCGCTCGGCCACCTCCACTGCCTCACTAATACTGAGGTGGGTGGGATGCGGGCTTCGCCACAGGGCGTTGAGCACCAGCACCCGCACGCCCTCGAGCGTCTGGTAGGCTCGCGCGTTCAGCTCCTTGGCATCGGTGACGTAGCCAAGGTTGCCAATGCGATAGGCGAATACGTGCACCGGTCCGTGCGGTACGGCGAACGGCGTCACCGGCAGGTCGCCGATCGTGACGGTCTCCCCTTCGCGGAGAACCACCATTCTCCCCTCGGGCTTGGAGGTGCCTGGAATGGGCCTCGCTTCATCGTCGAAAATGTAGCCGAATCGCTCGACCAGCTTGTCCATCGTCTCGGCGGAGCCGTACATCGGCAAGGCGTTATGGTCGCGAAACGTCAGCGCACGCAGATCGTCGATGCCATGCGTATGGTCGGCGTGGGCATGCGTGAACAGCACGGCATCCACGCGGTCGATCCCGCTGGCGACGAGCTGCATGCGGAGCTCCGGAGGAGTATCGAGCAGCAGTCTGGTGCCGCCATCGCTTTCCACCACCGCCCCGACCCGGGTGCGCCGGTCGTGCGGATCACTAGACAGGCAGACGGCGCACCGGCAGCCGACCTGTGGGATGCCGAAACTCGTGCCGGTGCCGAGGAATACGAGCCTCACACGACTTCGACCTTCATGAAGTTCGTCGTACCCGGCACATCAAACGGCACACCGGCAGTGACGATCACCCGGTCTCCCGGCCTGGCGAGTTCGAGCCGGCGAACGGCCTGCAGTCCGTATTGCACCATGTCGCTGTACTGCCGCTCGTCGGTGGGGGGAATGCGCTCCGGTATGGCACCCCACACCAGCGCCAACTGCCGATAGGTGCGCTCGACATCGGTAAGCGCCACGAACGGCACTTCGGGACGGTGCGAGGAGACGATACGTGCGCTGAACCCGCTCTTGGTGAAGACAATCACAACCGGCGCATCGATCATGCGCACCGCGGCCACGGTCGCCGCGGCGATCGCTTCCTCGGTGCTGACCTTCCCTTCGCGCGGACGAACCGAGAGCTGAGCCCGCCGTTCGCGGGCAGGCGGATGCCGCTCGATCTCGGCGATGATGCGTGACATGGCGATTACCGCCAGCACCGGATAGGCCCCGGTCGCCGTTTCCGCCGAAAGCATGACTGCATCGGTGCCATCGAGAATGGCGTTGGCAACATCACTCGCTTCTGCCCGCGTCGGTCGCGGGTTGCTTATCATCGACTCGAGCATCTGGGTGGCGGTGATGACCGGCCGCCCTAACGTATTTGCCAGCGCTATGATTTGTTTCTGCGCGATCGGCACCTTCTCGAAGGGCAGTTCCACCCCCAGGTCCCCACGGGCGACCATTACGGCGTCCGACGCCGCGACAATGCTGTCGATGTTGTCGAGCGCCGTGTCTTTTTCGATCTTGGCCACTATCAGGACCGACTTGGGCACCAACGCCCGCATCATCTCGACGTCTTCCCGGCGCCTGACGAAGCTCAGCGCCAGAAAATCGACATCCTGCTGTACGGCGAACGCGATGTCGGCCCGGTCCTTCTCGGTGATGGATGGCGCGGAGACCTGCACGCCAGGCAGATTCATTCCCTTGTGGCTGCGGAGCTGGCCGCCATGCACCACTCGCGCCCGCAGGCGCGGTGGACTCACCGACGTCACTACCAGGTCTATCAGACCATCGTCAACAAGGATCCGGTCGCCTTCCTGCACGTCACGCGCGAGATCGTCATAGGTGACGGGAGTCTCATCTCCCTCGGCGATGCCTTCGGGTGCAAATACCAGCTCCACTCCCGGAGTGAGCATCCGAGGGTGCTCGAGTTCGCCGATCCGGATTCGCGGACCCTGCAGGTCGCCGAGCACCGCGACGGGTCGCTCGAGCTCCGCCGCCACCGCGCGCACGTGCGCGATCGTTTCGGCGTGCTGCGCGTGCGTCCCGTGCGAAAAGTTGATGCGTGCCACGTTCATTCCCGCACGGATCAACTCGCGCAGCACGTCGGGAGATGCGGACGCCGGACCGAGCGTGCAGACTATCTTTGTGCGCGCGACTCTCGCCGCCGCCGAGCTCCCGTCGGTCACGATGCGTGCGAAAGCGCGCGTGTCTTTCTCTCGAGCCCGGCAAGGAGGTCGTCGAACGACTTGCCGAATGATGCGAGCCCTTCCTCGAGCAGCACTCGCGTTATGTCATCGAGGGAAATTCCGAGCGCTTCGAGCTCGTCGACTACCGCACGGGCGTTCTGGACGTCGGCATCGACGGTGCGACGCACCCTGCCATGGTCCTTGAATGCCTCGAGTGTTTTCGGCGGCAGGGTGTTGACGGTGTCGGGGCCGATCAACTCCTCGACGTAGCGCACATCGCGATACTCGGGATTCTTGGTGCTCGTGCTCGCCCACAGCGGCCGCTGTACTCGCGCTCCCCGTGCGGCGAGGGACTTCCACCGGCTGGCGGCCACCGTCTCGCTGAACAGCGCGTAGGCGAGCTGCGCAT
>JBPCLX010000374.1:0-4559 GCA_051002815.1 Gemmatimonadaceae bacterium | reverse complement strand
GTTCGATTTCTCGCTCCGCATGGCTACCGCTTCTACCTCTACGCGCCCAAGTCCGATCCGTACCTTCGCCGCAGGTGGCGGGAGCTGCATCCCACGCCTGTGCTGGCAGAGCTCTCCGGAATGCGGGAAGCCTGCCGCAGTTCGGGGGTTCGCTTTGGCGTTGGACTGAGTCCGTACGAGGTTTATGAGAACTTCGATCGCGTCGCCCGCGAGGATCTCGAGCGCAAGTTGGCATCGTTCGACCAGCTCGGCGTCGAGGATCTGGCCATACTCTTCGATGACATGCGTGGCGACACGCCGGATCTCGCCGAACGACAGGCGGAGATCGTTCACTGGGCGCTCGAGCGGACTGCCGCCAGTCGCGTGCTTGCCTGTCCAACCTACTACTCAGATGACCCTGTTCTCGACCGCGCGTTCGGACGCCGGCCGGATGGCTACCTCGAGCAACTCGGCGCTTCGCTGGACAAGAGGGTCGAGATATTCTGGACTGGAGAGGAAGTGGTCTCGCGGGCTATTTCTCCGACACACCTGCGTCGGGTGGCCAGTCAGCTGGGCCGCAAACCATTTCTGTGGGACAACTACCCGGTGAACGACGGGCAGCGCATGTCGCAGTATCTGCACCTGCGCGCGTTCACCGGCCGGCCCGGATCGAACGCCGATCTTCTTGCCGCGCACGGCATCAATCCCTCGTCGCAGCCGACACTCAGCCTGATTCCCGCCCTGACGCTGGAAGACAGCTACCGGCTCGGCGAGAACTATGAGTACGGCGTGGCATTCCGCCGCGCGGCAGCCAGCGTACTCGGTGAATCGTTATGTACGCGGTTGTGGGAGGACGTTCTCACCCTGCAGGACATCGGGCTCGATCGGCTCGGCGCCAGGGAAGCCTCTCTACGGGATCGCTACACGGGGGTGGACCATCCCGCCGCCCGCGAGGTCATTGGCTGGCTGGATGGCGAGTACCGCATTACCGATGAGATAGTGCAGACGCAGTAGCGCGCGGTCGCACGGCCACGCCGATTTCCGCCCCTAACCTCCCCCTTCCAATGATCCGTCGCCATTTCCTCTCGCTGGGTGCCACGGCCGCCGCTGGGGTCGCGATACCGAATCGCATCGGCGATGTCCGGCCGGACGATGAGCTGGCCGCCGCTACTCATGCCGAATCACCTCCGCCGTTCGAGCTGGATGAAGTTACCGTTATGCAGTTGCAGGAGGGGATGCAGTCGGGCAAATGGAGCGCGGAACGGCTGGCCGAACTGTATCTCTGGCGCATTGAGCAGGTGGACCGGCGTGGGCCGAACCTGAACGCGGTACTCGAAGTGAACCCCGATGCCCTAGGCATCGCCGCCGAACGCGACGCCGAGCGAAGGGCCGGGCGGGTGAGGGGTCCGATGCATGGCGTGCCGGTGCTCATCAAGGACAACATCGACACGGCCGACCGGATGCTCACGTCGGCGGGGTCGCTGGCGCTGCTGACGCATGCGCCCCGCGATGCATTCATCGTAAGGCGAATGCGCGAAGCCGGCGCGGTCATCATAGGAAAGACGAATCTGAGCGAGTGGGCCAACTTCCGATCGACACGCTCGAGCAGCGGCTGGAGCGCCCGCGGTGGCCAGACGAAGAATCCCTTCGCACTCGACAGGAATCCGTGCGGATCGAGCGCGGGAACCGGCGCGGCGATCTCGGCGAATCTCGCGGCGGTGGGGGTGGGGACGGAGACCGATGGGTCAATCGTATGCCCATCCAACGCCTGTGGGCTGGTGGGATTCAAGCCGACGATCGGCATGGTGAGCCGGAGCGGCATCGTGCCCATAGCGCACAGCCAGGATACCGCCGGTCCAATGGCCCGCACCGTCGGCGATGCGGTGACGCTGTTAGGGGCGCTGGCCGCCGCCGACCCCGACGATGCCGCGACAGCGGCGAGCAGTGGCCGGGTCCCCTCCGACTGGAGCGCCGCGCTCGCATCGGCGTCGCTGCGCGGAAAGCGGCTGGGCGTTGCCCGCGAGATGTTCGGGTTCAATCCGCACGTGGACGGAGTGCTGGAAGGCGCGCTCGCCGCGTTGCGCGACGGCGGCGCCGTGCTGATCGACCTCGAGTTGCCGACGCGAAATCAGTTCGGCGACTCGGAGTTCGAAGTGCTGCTGTACGAATTCAAGGCTGATCTGGAGGCGTACCTCGCGGCTCGAGGCGCGGCGGCGCCGTACAAGACCCTCGCCCAGCTGATCGAGTTCAACGAGCGAAACCGCACGCGCGAGATGCCGTATTTCGGTCAGGAGATCTTCGAGATGGCAGTGGAGAAGGGTCCCCTCACGGACAAGGCGTACAGGGACGCTCTGGCCAAGAATCATCGCCTTGCCCGAACCGAAGGGATCGACCGCGCGGTGCAGACGCACCGCATCGATGCGATCGTGGCGCCAACCGGAGGGCCAGCTTGGCCGATCGACCTGATAAACGGCGACCACTTCGGCGGGGGCAGCTCGGCGATGGCAGCGGTAGCCGGATACCCCAACATCACCGTCCCGGCCGGATTGGTCTTCGGTCTACCTGTCGGGCTGTCTTTTTTCGGGCCGGCGTGGAGTGAGGCCGTCCTGATCGGGTTGGCTCGGGGTTTTGAGGTGGAGTTGGACGGGGAGGGGAGGCGCGCGCCGGAATTCCGGGAAAAGGCCGCATTGTGAAAGAAGGAAACAGGAAATAGGAAACAGGAAATAGGGTCGGACTGCGCCCGCTCCGCGCCGCGCGGTTTTATGGGAACGGAGAAAGGCCGGTCGCCCAGCCGCCCTATTTCCTATTTCCTGCTTTCGGCAACCTTCCCCGGGTCGCCCGTGCCTTAATTTCTGGAACCAATGACCGCACTCGCCACCGACCAGTTTGTAATCGAGCGCGCCATCCGCGGGGATGAGCGTGCGTTGCGCCAGCTTTGGACGCGGCACGCGCCGCGCATCGATGCGGTGGTGCGGCGACTGGCCGGAGATCCGGACCTCGCGGCGGACATAGCACAGGACGTCTGGATGCAGATTTTCCGCGCGCTTCCGAGTTTCCGGGGTGATGCGCAGTTCGCCACCTGGGCGCACCGGATTGCGGTTAACCGGACGTTGAACGCGCTGCGGAGGGTACGCCGGGTGGAGAAGCTGGAGTTGGTGATAGAGGACGACACGGTGTCGGTGGAGATGGATTCCGACCGCGCTTTCCTGGCCGATTCGATCGAGCAGGCGATGCAGCGGCTTCCGGCAGGAGCCCGAATGGTGTTCGTTCTGCACGATGTGGAAGGGTACACGCACGAAGCGATCGCCGAAGAGTTAGGCATCACATCGGGCGCGTCCAAATCGCAACTGTTCAAGGCTCGCGCGAAATTACGCCGGCTGCTCGCGCACCTGGTCGATGGACCCATGCCGGTATCGGAACGCACACATGTCACACCTGAATCCTGAACGTTTAGCGGAGCTCGCCGACGGCGAGCCGACCGACGCCGAAACGGTGCATCTTGCGCAATGCGCGTCATGCGCCGGCGAGCGCCAGGCACACGCTGCTGTCATCGAGCTCGCGCGCCACACCGGCGAGCACGCGCTACCGCCGCTCACCAGCTTCGAGTTCCTGGCCGAGCAGCTTCGGCTGGAGGGTCGGATCTCGTCAGGCACGCCGTCGAAATCCCGGTTCGTCAGCGCCGCCTGGTGGATGCGCGCCGCCGCGGCGGTGCTACTTGTCGTCTCGGGCATAGCAATGGGACGCTGGTCGGCGGTGGAACAGCCGTCGGCGGTAGCGGCGGCATCCGGCGACTCGGTGGTTGTTCCCGCGTTCGAGACCCCCGAAGAGGCTCGTGCGACTCTCGTCCGCGCCGAGCGCGAGTATCGCGGCGCACTGAGCTGGCTGGCGCAGAGCGGTGGCGACGCCACCGACCTCGACGGCCCGGACGCCTATCGAACCCGGCTGGCGGTTCTCGACGAACTGGCTGGCGCGGCACGGCGTGGCGTGGATGAAGCGCCGTACGATCCACTGCTCAGTCAATACTATCTGTCCACGCTGGCGGCGCGTCAGGCGACGCTGCAGCAGCTGGGCGGCGCGCTCCCCTCTGGCGTGCGTCTCACGCAGTTTTAACGAATGATGGATAAGATGCTGGTTCGGTTGATATTGACGGCAGTTGCCGTCGGACTGATTGGCGCGCCGCTGGTAGCGCACGGTCAGGCCCGTGGGCGCGGTGGACCGCCTCCCGACGCGTGCGAGGGTGAATGTTCAAAGCGCCGGGAGGAGACGCTTCGCGAGTTGGCGCGCGCGCGGGCTGATCTCGCGCGGCTCGCCGCCCTGCTCGCACAGCGCGGCGACTCAGTGGATCCCGCGACGCTGGCGTCGGTGCGGTCGCAGCTTTCTACGGCCATGCGCAACCTCGAGCGGTCGGAGCTTCGTGTGCGAGAGGTCGACGCGCAGCGGTTCATGGTCTCGCGCGTGCGCCCTCGCGTCGCTTCGGAGGTAGTCTCGAACACGGGGTGGCTCGGCGTTTCCTTCTCATCGAACTTCCGGGTCGTCGAGCGCCCTGGCGAGACCCGGCTCTTTCACTTCCAGGAGTATCC
>JBPCLX010000373.1:0-11633 GCA_051002815.1 Gemmatimonadaceae bacterium | reverse complement strand
CACGCACGCGCCGCATCCCGTGCAGCCTTCGCCGACGACCGGCCTGCCGCGCGCATCCAGCGCCAACGCTGATTCGCCCACCGGGCACACCCGCGCGCACACCCCACACGTGACATCGCGAAAAGTGATGCATCGCTCGGTATCGATGTCCATCGACGCCAGTTGCAACCCCAACCAGCCCGCTTGCGGCGGTTCGAGCGCGTCGGTGGGACAGACGGTGGCACACGGAACGTCGGCGCACATGATGCACGCCGTTATGGCCGGGTAAAGCACTGGTGTACCGGCCGACAACCCTGCGTCAGGCGGCAGAAAGGTGATCGCGCCCACCGGGCACGCGGACGCGCACTGCCCACATCGCGAACATGCGGCGACGAGGCCGGCCTCGGGCAGCGCCCCCGGTGGGCGAACGTGCGGCACGGGGGACAGCCGTTGCCCCACGATGCTGGCGGCGCGCTCCACCGCGCGTACGAATCCGCGTGCGAAGAACGCGCGCCGGTCAGTCGCATCTGACATGCCTCGAATATAGCGCGCGGCAACCATTCTCCGGCCCTCCGCGCGCCGGATCAGGGCACAGATGCTGCCCTTCCCCCCTCAGGATACTGGCTCCACGCTACCTGCCACGTCTGACCGCGCGCGTGCACCTCTTTACGCGGCACGGCCTGCGTGACCTCGCCCGGCAGCAGGGGCTTCACGCGCTGGCGCCCGAAGCGTTCGAGAATGCGGATCTCGAGGTCGACTACCGGGAGCGGGCTGCCGCACTGCGCGCGGAGCTCATCTCGCTCGGCCCCGCATACGTCAAGCTCGGACAGCTGCTCGCTACCCGTCCCGACCTGTTGCCGGAGCCATACATCGATGAGCTCTCGGAGCTGCAGGATGATGTAGAACCCCTGCCGTTCGAGGACATTCGTCAGGTGATCGAGGAACAGCTCGGCGCCCGCCTATCAAAGCTGTTCGAATCGATCGAGGAGGAGCCACTCGGGTCGGCCAGCCTCGGCCAGGTACACGCTGCCGTCCTCCGGGATGGCCGTCACGTCGTGATCAAGGTTCAGCGTCCCCGAATCCGCGAATCGCTTGCCGATGACATGGATTTCTTCCGCGAGGCGGCGCGATTTCTCGAAGCCCACACATCCGCCGGTCAGCGGCTCGATCTGGTCAACGTGGTCCATCAGCTGGAGCAGGCGCTGACCGAGGAGCTCGATTACCGGGTGGAGGCGCGCAACGGTCAGTCGTTGAGACACACGCTCGCCGAGTTCACGCACCTGATCGTGCCTCGGGTGATCGAAGGCTACAGCACCGCGCTCGTGCTGACTACGGAGCAGGTGCACGGTTTCAAGATCGACGCGCTGCCGGATGTCACCCGCCTCGACCACGACCTGACGCCGCTCGCCGATGAGCTGGCCCGTGCCTATCTCAAGCAGATCACCATCACCGGCCACTTTCACGCCGATCCGCATCCGGGCAACATATTCGTCGTTATGCCCGGGCCCCCCGAACCCACGCACCCCCGCCGAGCATGCGGCCCGGGATCGCCGTGACAGCAGGCGCCGGGAAGCGACGGCGCTCGGACGCCTCGAGGGAGACGCGCGCGCCGGTGCGCCAGAGCCAGCCGGACCTGACGAGCCGAAACTGGCGCTGATCGACTTCGGGATGACCGCCCGTCTGTCGGATACGCTGCGAGAGCAGGTGATACAACTGCTGCTCGACATAGCGGAAAATCGCGGAAGCGGCGTAGCCGAGACGCTGATGGACATGGGCCATGCCGGCCCCAAGTTCGATCGTGCGGCCTTCGAGCGCGAAATCGCCTCCCTGCTGGCCCGCAACTACGACCAGGCGATTGGAGATGTCCAGGCGGGTCGGCTGCTCTTCGAGATACTCGGCGCCGCCTTCGACCAGGGGCTCAAGATCCCCGGTGAGCTGACGCTGCTGGCCAAGACGCTGTTCAATCTCGACGGCGTTACGCGGGCGCTAGACCCCGAGTTCATACCGGCGACGGCCATCCAATCGTACCTGGGCGAGCTCGCCACGCAACGCGCGCGATCAGAGCTCGCCCCTGCACGGCTGTTTCAGCTGGCGTCGCAGACGACCGCCCTGATGAGCGCCTTGCCGCACCGGCTCGACCGGATCACTCAGCGGATGGCCGACAACGAGTTCTCGCTGCGGATCGATACTCCTGAGATGCCGGTGCTGCTGCGCAGTCTGCAGAAGATCGCCAACCGGATACTCGCCGGTCTTGTACTGTGTGGACTCCTGATCGCCAGCGCGATGCTAATGCCCTACCAGCAGGGACTCGGACTGACGGGGTTCATCGTTGCCGCCGGCTTCGGCCTTTACCTGGTGGTGACCATTCTGTTCACCGACCGGCACGGGTAGCGGCGCGTACCCGCCTTACGCCAGCTGCGCCCGCAACGACGAAAGGCGGCGCCTGACCGAGCCATCCATCACCGTATCCCCCACCCGCACCACGATTCCGCCGAGGATCTCCGGCTTCACCACGTAATGCGGCACAACCGTCTTGCCGAGCGCCTTCGAGATTCCGTCGGATATCGTCGCCTGAGTCGCTCCGTCCGGCTCGCGGGCAACGGTCACCTGCGCGTGTACGCGGTTCTCGAGCTCATCGACGATGTCACCGTACGCCAGCGCGATCTGCGGAATCAGCGCCTGACGGCGGTGTGAGATCACCGCCTGGAGAAAGCGTACGAACAGCCGGGGCAGGCGGTCCTGAAATGCTCGCGCCAGCACCTCGTTCTTGCGATCGGCCGAGATGCGCGGCGACTGGAGGAACAGCGTAAGCTGTTCGTCTCGCTGAAGTGCCGTCGACACGTCGCTGAACATCGTGCCCCATCCGGACAGGTCTCCCGCCTTGCGCGCGAGCGACACCAGCGCTTCCGCGTAGTTGCGGGCAATGGTGGGCTCACGCATCAGCGAACCGTCTGGCGGGCCGTGCCGACCGAGGCCAGAAAATCCTCCACCAGCTTGCGGTTAGCGGCATCGTCGAAATTCCTCTCGATGACCTTGCTCGCTCCGAGAATCGCAAGGTCGACCGCCTCACGCCGCAGCTCGGCGATCGCGCGATCCTTCTCGCTGGCGATCTCGCGCCTGACCCGCTCCATCATCTCCTGCTGTTCCCGGCGCGCCGCCTCGACGATCTCGGCTCGTACGCGGTCGCCGGCTTCGCGTCCCTCGACGATGAAGCGCTGCGCTTCGGCGCGCGCGGCTTCGAGCGACGCACGATGCTCGGCCAGTACGCGGGCGGCTTCTTCACGATCGCGCTGGGCGTCGTCGATTGCTTTCTGCAGCGCCGCCTCACGCGCCACGACCGCGGCGGTGATGGGCTTGAACGCGAACTTCGACAGCACGAACAGGAGTATGACGAAGATGACGAGCGTCCAGAACATCAGCCCGCCGTGCAGCGACAGCAGGTTGGTGCTTTCCGCGTGCTCGGCATCCTGCGCGAAGGCCGCCGCAAAAGGTGCCGTAATCGTTATGAGTCCAGCGAGAATCGCGCGACGCATGAATGTCAATGTGTGAGAAAGGCAGGAACGGAGCGCCCGGGCGCCCGCGTTCGCCGCCGTCTTAGAACTTGCCCTGGATCTGGAACGCGATGACGACGCCGAACAGCGCCGCACCCTCGATCAGCGCCGCGAGAATCAGCGCCGCGGTCTGAATCCGGCCGGCCGCCTCAGGCTGCCGCGCCATGCCCTCGACCGCCTGTCCACCAATGCGGCCGATGCCAATACCCGCGCCGATTACCGACAATCCGGCGCCGAGGCCAGCGCCGATCAGCGCAAGGCCCGCGCTGTTCGATGGCTCGGCGGCCACCTGCAGCAGGGGAAGAAATTCACTCATGTCTTGCTCCACGTGTCAACGTTATGCTGCCATTGCTCCGCGCCGCACGCCAGGCGTGTGCGCCACCCGTCGGCGAGACCCGGGTCTCAACGGGCATCCCCGGCCCCTCGGCCGGGTACATAATCGAGGGTAAGCAACCTCCCTCGATGTTCAGAAAGTTTGAACCTCCGATGCGATACCGCCCTTTCGTTTCCTCCCGCTTCCCGCGTCGCTCGTCCCGCGTCACGCTCAGTGATGCGCCGTACGGATCTGTCCAATGAACACGCTGGCCAGCAGCGCGAAAATGAAAGCCTGAAGGAACGCCACGAAAATCTCGAGCATCATGATCGCCACCGACATTAACAACGGCGCGACGGCTAGCGCTGCCCCCGCTCCGCCCGATCCGACGAAGGTGAAGAACAGCCCCATCAGCGCGAGCAGAATGATGTGCCCCGCCGTCATGTTGGCGAACAATCGAATGGCCAGCGCGAACGGCTTGGTGAACTTTCCGATTATCTCGACCGGTGTCATGATCAGCGTCATCGGGGCGTTCATGTACCATGGATTGTCGTGCGACCAGTACACGACGGTCCACACGTAGCTCCGCCCTAACGCCCGCATCCCCGCGATCTCCACCACGATGAAGGTGATGATCGCCAGCGTGGCGGTGACCGAGATGTTCCCGGTAGCCGTCGCCCCCCACGGCATGAGGCCGAGGAGATTGGCGAACAGAATGAAGAAGAAGAGGGTCAGAGCGAACGGCACGTATCGCTCGCCATCCGGCCCAACGTTGGGAATCACCACCTCGTTGCGCAGATAGAGCACCAGCGCTTCGATGCCGGCGGCAAATCCCTTTGGCGCACCGGCACGATGCGTGTGCTTCCTGTGCGCTACCGCCGCCGTTATCAACACCGCGCAGCTCAGAAATGCCGCGAGGAAAAGAAAGACGACGTGCTTGGTCGGTGACAGGTCGAGCGTGAGAGGTCCCAGATGGATCGGCTCCCACCGCGGCAGATACACCTTGTAATGAAACGGCGCCTTCCAGTATGGCAGCTCGAGATACCGCGAATTGGAAATGTGCGGCGTAATGAAGTCTTCGGACTCTGCCGCCGCGTCACGCGCCGTCTGGGCGCCATGCTCGGCGGCCGCCCCGGCCGGCGGCACCGCGATCGCGGACGTGTCCTGCGCCGGCGATGTAACCGCCTGCTGCGCCGCCAGGGGAGCAACGCACAGCACGAGCGAGCAAAAGGCTGCAAGCAGCGTCATAACGAAAGCAACAAGGGTTCGACCACCGAGGTCACGAACAGAAAGATCGCGAGAAACAGCGGTGCATTCTCCGACATACCGAACGCGGACACGATCAACAGCATGTACACCAGCAGCGTCACCAACCGGACCGCCATTCCAACTCCCCAGGCGGCGATGACGTTCGCCGGACCAGCCAGCTTGAGCAGCGCGAACGTGAGCAACTGCACCCCGAACGCCACCACCCCGCTGATCCAGATCGCCTCGAGGTCGTCAGGCGACGGAAAAAAGCGCCCGACGATCAGCGCAGCCACGCCGATCAACGCAAACGCGGTCACCGCGAATGCCGTCACCGCACGCATTACGCCTGCCGCTCCCGATCGCGCTTCGCTGCGTCCTCTCGGCGCTGGTCGGCCATCAGCCGCCGATACATGCTCCATATTCCCAGCGCTGCGCCGATGAAGACACCGGCAATGGTGAACCACTGCGCTTCGAAACGCCGGTCGAGCCACTGGCCGGCGAACACGCAAATCAGAATCAGCGCGGCAAACTGCAGCCCGATCCCCGCATACGCGGCCCCGGACACGTCCATCTTGTGCCGGCCTTCACCTACCGGGCTGCGCGACTCCTCGCGCCTGCGTTCGTCGCTCATTCCGCGGCGGAATCTAGGCGCTTGTGAAAAAAAGCGCAAGCAAATGCGGATCCTCCGGACAAGCCTCGCGCGGACCACTGGAATTCGCGCAAGTTACTTTCAAAGCGTAACTTACGGTGACGTTTCCACTTGCCCGCTCGTCTATGATGCTCTAGCTTCTACCCCGTGGTCAAACCGTTCTCTCCCGCCCATTCTCTGTGGGTGAATCTGGTCTTGTGAACACCTCCCGGCTTTCCATTTCGTTGCTCTGCGCCGGCGCGATCGCACTCGCCTGCGGACCAGTTGCCCGCAACGCGTCCTCCGATTCGGCCGCTGCCAGCTCGGTCGAGGCGCCAGACGGTGCCACCTTCGCCAGCTCACTCGATGTATCGGTTGGCGCGGAGGTCGGTCTCTCGCTCCACGTAACGAACACCTCCGACCAACCACTGGAAGTACGTTTCGCCAGCGGGCAAACTCATGAATTCGCGGTCCTGGATGCCGGGGGGCGGGAAGTCTGGCGATGGGGCGCCGACCGGATGTTCACGCAAGCGCTGCAGACGAGAACAATCGCCGCAGGCCAGACTGTCACCTATGAGGAGCGGTGGGCGCCTGCCGGTGCTTCCGGCCGATTCACGGCGGTTGGGCGACTCACCAGCACCAACGTGCCCCTCGAGCAACGCGTCGAGTTCACCTACCCCTGAGGCGGCAGTCGCGTCGCGCGCCTGAAAAGCCGCAGTAGCAGCGGCTTACCAATCGTGTACGCCACCGCTCTCGTCCCCATCGCTCGCGGCCGCTAGTTTCCCACGGAACTCAACGGGCGACGGACGTGGCGACACAGACACGACATCAGGATCAGGCAGGAGAAAGCGATCTCGCGCTCCTGGAACGGTTATCCCGATCGCGGACGGCGCTCGTCGAGCAGATCGGACGCCGCATCGTCGGACAGCAGGATATCGTGGACAACGTGGTGGCCGCCCTGCTCGCCGGAGGGCATGTGTTGCTGGTGGGCGTCCCGGGCCTGGCCAAGACGCTTCTCGTCCATACGGTCGCCCAGGCGCTCGACCTGTCCTTCTCGCGCATCCAGTTCACGCCGGACCTCATGCCCAGCGACATAACGGGCACTGAACTGCTCGAGGAAGACCATGCCACCGGTCGCCGTATCTTCAAGTTCGTTCACGGGCCCATTTTCGCGAACATAGTTCTTGCCGATGAGATCAATCGCGCGCCTCCGAAGACCCAGGCCGCGCTTCTCCAGGCGATGCAGGAGCACGAAGTCACCGCCGCAGGCAATACGCACGCGCTGCCCGCACCGTTCTTCGTGCTTGCGACACAGAACCCGATCGAGCAGGAAGGGACTTACCCGCTTCCCGAAGCTCAGCTCGATCGTTTCATGTTCGAGTTGCGAATTCAGTATCCGACGCGCGAGGAAGAGGAACGGATCGTAATGACCACTACCGGCGACGAGACGCAGGAGGTCTCGCCGGTGTTGAGCGCCGAGGAGCTGCTCGCGCTGCAGCATCTCGTCAGGCGATTGCCGGCGCCGCCAACCGTCGTCAAATACGCAGTGCATTTGGCGCGTTCGACGCGCCCCGATGCCGAAGAGGCGACGGCTGACGTGCGCAAGTACGCGAGCTGGGGCGCCGGGCCCCGTGCCTCGCAATACCTCGTGCTCGGCGCCAAGGCGCGGGCGGCAATGGATGGGCGAACGGTGCCTGACGTGGATGACGTGCGGGCGGTCGCGCTGCCGGTGCTCCGCCATCGAGTGGTGCTCAACTTTCAGGGAGAGGCCGAGGGGATGAATCCGGAGCGGTTGATATCGCTCGCCGAACGGCGCGGTTAGGCAGGACCGGCGGACACGCGCTACTCGATTCCCGCCTCTCGCTGTAGCCAGCGCACGTAGGCGATGATCTCCTCCAGCTCCGTCTCCTGCACCTGCGGCTGCGGCGGCATGTCACCGAACCGCCAATGGTGCGCCGCGACACCGCGCTCAACCGCGAATCGAAACGCTGCATCGCCATGATGGCTGGGCACATAGAAAGGGTGCACGAGCGGCGGCCCCGTTTCGGATCCCCGGGCGAACTCCCCATGGCAGGAAGCGCAATTCGTGGCGAATGCGCGCGCCGCTGACGCCATTACCGCCGGGACCTCGGCGGGCGGCGGCGGCAACTCACCGGTTTCTCCTACGCACCCTCCGAGCAGAATCAGCACCGCTCCCGCCGACGCCATGCACATACAGCGATTTGTCACCCTGGAGATCATTTCCTCGGACCGGTTTGCGTTAAGGGACCCCATCGTGAGGCGAGGCTAGCCCCGGCGTCGATCCCGGTGCAGCTTCTGTGACGCGGCGCTGACGCACGCATGCAGCTTGGAGACTGCCGCGATCATTCCTCTACCTCTCCAGAACTATGGTCAAGCTGCGAACGCTTGGCGAATGCGTTGCCGAAACGGACCACACCCGACTGGGCCCCGACGCCGAGCGGCTTTTCGCCGTACTCCTCTGCCTCGGCATCGAGCGAAATCGGCTTACCCCTCGGACCGCGCTGACGAACCTCCTCTGGCCGGACGTATCGGAAGGCCGAGGATCGCACAGCCTGCGCCAGGCCGTGTATCGCCTTCGATCACTCGGCGTTGCGGTGCAATCGGACCGGTCGCACCTCTGGATCTCGCCGGAAGCGCTCGAGGTGGATTGCGCGCCGCTTCTCGAGCCTTCACCTGAGCCCGAGGGATTCGTTAATCGAATCCGCGGCAGTTTCCTCACGGGTTACCAGCCAAGGTTTTCCGACTCCTACTCCGAATGGCTGGACCGGCAGCGCGATCTGGTGAACGCGCGCATCAGGCGGGTCTTTCTCGCCGAGATAGCGCGGCTCAAGGGGCAAGGTGACTGGTCTGGAGTGGAGTGCATGGCTGCGCGGTGCCTGGCGATAGATCCGCTCAACGAAGAAGCGACGCTGGCGAAAGCCGAGTCCGCGGCGCTGCAGGGCGGCAAGACCCAGGCATTGGCGATTCTGGATGGCTACCTGAAGGAGGTAGGGCCACAGGCCCGCGAGATCCGGTTGCCAGCGACAGTGCTGCGGCGGCGAATTGCCGAGGCGACCAACCTGGACCGGCCGCGGGCAATAACCGAGACGCCGTTCTTCGGCCGGGCGAAGGAGATGGCGGAGCTGAATCGCGCACTCCAGCTCGCGCACGCCGGCAGCGGGAGTGCGTTTCTGTTCTGGGGTGAGCCGGGTATCGGCAAGACGCGTTTGATGCAGGAGTTCGGTCGCGCCCTGTCGTTGGGGCATGCCCAGCTGGTTCGAGCGGGATGCCAGTCCAACGACGATCGACGCCCGCTGTCGGTGTTCGTCGACATGCTCCCACGGCTGATGGCGATGCCTGGGGCGTTAGGCTGTTCGCCGACGGCGATGCGTTTTCTGCGGCGGCTGACCGATCACGATCCGAAGGAGCCACTCGCCTCGATGGATCCACGCGATGCGGCGATGGTGTACGCGAACATCCGCAGATCGGTGCTCGACCTGCTGGACGCGGTGGCTTCGGAAGCACTTCTGGTCATCGTCATCGAGGACGTACACTGGCTGGACGTGGGATCGTGGGATGTGATCACCGATGCGTTGTCGTGGCTGGGCACCCGCCGTGTCCTGCTGTTACTCACGTCGCGGGAGCCTGATGCCGAGCGTTCTCGCGGGATCCGCGAGCTTCCGGGCCTTCAGCGCCTGCACCTGGCGCCACTGGATCGCAGCGCGGTAGACGCGCTGTCGGCAACGATCGTCGAGCGCAGCGGCAAGTCTCTGCCCGCGGACGTCGCCGAGTGGTGTGCCGACTCGTGCGGCGGTAATCCGTATCACCTGACCGAGCTGGTGTTGCACGGATTGCGCGAGGGGCGTACGGCCAAGCTACCTGCTTCGCTTGCTCAGCTGATCGCCGAGCGGCTGGCGCGGCTGCAGCCGCTTTCGTTACATGTGCTGCAGGGGATCGCGGTGTTAGGTGTCCAGTCGACGCTGGACCGTCTGGAGCGGCTTCTCGATCAGCGGCGAGTGGATCTTCTGGATGCGCTGGACGAGCTGGAGCGGAGTGGATTGATCGAGAGCGACACGGCGCGGCTGCTGAGCAAGCACGAGCTACTGTCGCAGACGGCGGTGCAGCGGCTATCGGTTGCGGCTCGGCGGCTGCTGCATCGGCACGCGGCGAGGGTTCTGGAGCGGGACGCGGGCGAAGCGCCGGCACCGGCGGTGCAGTGGGCGTGCGCGGAGCACTGGCGAGAGGCGGGGGAGGTGGAGCGTGCGCTGCGGTATCTGCAGGAATGTGCGCGGTATGCGTTGGAGGCGGGGGCTCCGACAGATGCTTTGATTCTTTTGGAACGCGCTATCTCCCTTGCCAGAAACGATGAAGAGCGAGAAGGTCCTCTGCAGGACAAAGTCGGCGTTCTGGCATTCTCAGGCAAGTGGCGGATGCTGGCGGACGTCATCCAGCAAATTGATGAGCAACGCGAGGCGCGCCAGAGTATCATGCGCGACCATGACGACGGTGAGCTAACGCGATTGGAGTCATTATGGCGCGCTCACGCTAATTATCAGGCGGCACTGCCCGAGCTTCTTGATTGCATTAGATCTTCCGTTTCGACGCCGAGCCACCGCGTGCGGGCAGCGATCCTCGCCATGATATGTTGCGATAATTTGCGTCGCGTAGGGGTGGCCACAGAGGTCTTCAGTATCGTACGCCCGCTCCTTCTTAGCAGCGATGTTTCAATGTTTGACCAGCTTCGGCTGTTAACCATCTATCATGCATCCTTCGGAGATGTCATGGCAGGGGGTGAGGCGGCATTGAAGTTAGGGATCGCTTCCCACCAGCTAGAATCGGCACAGCGGCGAGTTCGTGATCTGGTATTGATCGGGACGGGACTGCGTACGGCGGGATACGAGGATCAGGCGTTTGCGGCTTTTGCGGACGCATTGTGCTGCGCTACATCGCGGAACATGCACGCCCTGGCGGCGACTGCTGCTATAAGCTTGGGAAGCCTCACATTCTGCCAAGGCGCGTTCGACAGCAGCGACAACTGGCTAATGGAATCGGAACGACTGGCTCTCTTGGCTCAGGACGCTACGCTTTCAGCGAACCTGTTAGGGCTACGAATCCGACGTGCACTACACCATGGTGCAACGGGCGAAATTGGACCGCTGTTTGCAGCGTTAGACGCGTCCACCGGAGCCTGCCCGCGTAGATTTGAAATCATCATTGAAGCAGCGCGTACCAGGTATCAGCTAAGCGTGAGCGAGATCAATCCCGACCAACAGGCACTAGCGCATCTCTACTCACTGTACCGAGAATTTAGCGGAGGAATCGGAAGTGACTACGTTGTGATGGCCATATGCGAAATGCACCACGCGCGGAAGGAGAACGGCGTGGCGACACGATTTCTAGAGCATTACTTGCTCGCCGAGCGTCGCGAAAAGTCTTCGATTCCCCCGGAACTCTCTGGCTACTTAGACCAAGGATTTTCGGTCACGTAGGCTAGTAGAATCCGTCCAGGGCTAGCGCACTGTGGTTGGATCGCCGCAACCGTCGGGGATCAAGTCATAACCGGCGCGCAATCCCGCAAGACAGTCGCTGAACTTCACTGGGCGACTGACTTAAGCGCCAGAAGCCGCGATGCTTGCACGGGACCACTATCAACCTTCGGAGCGAACAGCAGGGGAAACAGAGTACTCGAGAGGAGCGCTTCGCATATCGTTGGATCAAACTGGCGTCCCTTTTGGCGCAGGAGTTCACTTCGAACATCGCTCTCTGTAAGCGCCGCACGATATGGACGATCAGATGTCATTGCATCTATCGTGTCGGCAAACATGATAATTCGCGACTCGAGGGGGATTTGGGCGCCTGCTAATCCATCAGGATAGCCGCTGCCATCCCAATTCTCGTGATGGTGACGAACAGC
>JBPCLX010000372.1:0-6226 GCA_051002815.1 Gemmatimonadaceae bacterium | reverse complement strand
CGACGATCTCGAGCGCGTTGAGCAGCGCTGCGCCGGAGATGATCGCCGTGCCATGCTGATCATCGTGGAAGACGGGAATGCGCATCGTCCTGCGCAGCGTCTCCTCTATCCTGAAGCAGTCAGGGGCACGGATGTCCTCGAGGTTGATGCCGCCGACGGTGGGCTCGAGCAGCTGGCAGAACCTGATTACGTCGTCAGGGTCCTCCGAACCGACCTCGAGGTCGAACACATCAATGTCGGCAAAGGTCTTGAACAGGTTGCCCTTTCCCTCCATCACCGGCTTGCCGGCCAGCGCGCCGATGTTGCCCAGACCGAGCACCGCCGTGCCGTTGGTCACCACCGCGATGAGGTTGCCTCTGGCGGTGTAACGGTAGACATCGTCGGGGTTGTCCTTGATCGCCAGGCATGGCTCGGCCACACCGGGCGAATATGCGAGCGAGAGGTCGCGCTGGTTAGCGAGCGGTTTGGTCGGAACAACGGCAATCTTTCCGGGGCGTCCCTGCTCGTGGTAGAGGAGCGCCTCTTCGCGTCGTCTCGTCATGGGTTCGCGAAATGTAACGGCGAACCGGCTATGGCCGAAGCGTTGCCGGTTGGTGGAGTACGTAGCGGAGTGTCTGCGCGTCGGCGGCCGACGGCTGATCCACGGTGGGTCCGCCGAACATCAGATCGGTCATTGAGCTGCTGTGCCGTCCAATGCCGATCACGTGGCCGAACTCGTGCGTGACAATGCGCTGAAAGACCACAGCGTTAGGAATGCGCGTCGGGCTGGCGCTGATCTGCACATCGAACTTGACGCGGCT
This sequence comes from Gemmatimonadaceae bacterium, assembly GCA_051002815.1. GTDB lineage: Bacteria > Gemmatimonadota > Gemmatimonadetes > Gemmatimonadales > Gemmatimonadaceae > JALZIF01. Next base: position 5,426 of record JBPCLX010000372.1, on the reverse strand, counting down.
CGTGCCGCCACCGACGAGCGGAATGGCGTCGAGCGCGGTGCCGGCTTCGTTCGGACAGGCCGACGTAATGCCGGCCGCTCCGGTCGCCGGTGGGGCGCAGCTGGTCACGCTCACCACCGAGTCGGTATCGAAGTGAAATACGACATCTGCCTGATCGGGAGAAGACACGAGTCGCACGTCGAACTCCCGGTAACGGAGCACGCCGCCCCATGCGTCGTTCGCCCGCAGAACGGCGGCTGGCAGATCGAATCCGGCCGGCGCCCCGGCGGTGTGCGCATAGACGGAGATGGTGTAGCCCAGCGGCCAGTGGTAGATCGCGTTCTGCCCGTCTAGCGGGAGAGTCGGATCATAGCCCGGGCCCTCGGCGGCGATGATCGGCGCATCGCATCCGGCGACCACCATCAGCGCCAGCAGTGCCACTCCGGACCTAACGTCCATGCCGCACCCCCACCAGTACGCGCATCACCGTGCCACTCTCGCGAACAGGATCACCGGCCGTAGCGCCGCCGACGCGAAACGCTTGCGCCGCACCGGTCAGGAAGAGAGGTTGCCCGTTCGCGATGCGCACCGACGCACCGATCTCGCCGTTGAGCAGCGCTCCCCTGTCGACGGTGAACGGTGCCACGTCGTCAGGTCCGCCTGCCCACAGCGCGCCGACTCCTGCACTGATCGAGCTGCAGCCACGAGCGGGCCCGCCGGCGCATCCCGATACTTCGCGCTCGAGCGCTGCTCGCACATCCACGATCCAGCCGCTGCCTGCCGACTGACTGTCGCCCCCGTAGTCGATATTCACCCCGGCCCGGCTCAAGCGTGCGCCAAGCAGCGCGTTCGACCCCCGCGACAACGTCCAGGCCATTCCCGCGCCGATCGCCGGCGCTAGCGCGTAGCTCACGCTCGTTCCGTTCGCATCCGCCACGAGTGCGGATGTGTAGGCGATTCCGGCCTCGAACCGCGGCCGGCCATCGGACTGGGCAGCAAGCGGCGCGGTGAGAATGACGATCAGCGCAATCAGCGACGTTGTGCGAGGCGTATCAACCATGCGAGGAGTGCGAGGACACCCGAAACGAGGATTATCGTCGGGCCGGTGGGAAGGTCGAAAGGTACCGAGAGGGAAAATCCCACCGCCGCCGCCAGTAGTCCAGCCCCCACCGCTACGGCAAACATGCCGCCCATCGATCTGGAGAGGAGAAGTCCGGTGACCGCCGGCAGCACGAGGAAGTTGAATACCAGCAGCACGCCGGCAAACTGCATCGCGACGGCGATGACCAGCCCCAGGGTGAAATAGAGGAGCAGATTCCAGAACATTACCCGGTAGCCGAGCGTTCGCGCGGTCTCCTGGTCGAACGAGACGAACAGAAACTCCTTGTAGAAGGCCACGTGAATAAGCAGCACGGGAACGCTCACACCCAGCAGTACCATCGTGTCGGTGCGCGTGATCCCGAGAATGTTTCCGGAAAGAAAGATGTCGTGCGCTTCGCCGCTGGTTGCCTTGGCGATGAGCAGAATGCCTATCGCGGCCGCGAGCGCGTACGCCATGCCGATGCTGGCGTCAGGCGGGAGCCGCCTCTGCGTGCCGCCGGCGAACAGCATCGCCGCCAGCAAGGTAACGATAAGCGAGAGCGCGACCGGGTGGCTCGTCAGGCCGAACGCCTCGATGCCGAAGCCGGCGAGAAAGAGCGCCAGCGCGATGCCCGCCGAGGAGATCTGCGCCAGTGCCGCGCCGACGAACACGATTCGTCGCAGCACCACGTAGACGCCTAGCACCGAGCAGGCGAGCCCGATTACCAGCGCGCCGTACAGCGCCTCGCGGAAAAGCAGGATGATGTCAATCACGCGTCTGCACCCGTCCGGGCAGGCGCCGGGCGAGAACCAGCCGGTGTCCGCTGACGGACGCTACCTCTACCGGAATTCCGTACAGGTCGCTGAGCACCTGTTCGCCGAGTATCTCGTCGATCGGGCCAATGCGGAAGCGGCCTTCCGTGACCAGCGCAATGCGCTCGACGTAGTTGGCGACCTCGTTGAGCGCGTGGCTCACCATGAGCACCGTGAGCCGGTCGCTCTCATGCAGCTCACGCACCAGTCCGAGAATCTGCGTGCTGGAGACCAGGTCCATGCCACTGGTGGGCTCATCGAGCACCAGCACATTCGGTTGGCCGACCAGTGCTCGCGCGATCAGGGTCCGCTGCTTCTGCCCGCCTGACAATGCGCTCAGCGGACGATCGGCAAGATCGGCAATCCCGACGTGGTCGAGTGCCTTTGCCGCCAGCCTTCGGTCCTCGCCCGAGGGACGACGCCCGATGCCCACCCGATCGTACCGCCCCATGAGTACCACATCGAGCACCTTGAGCGGAAAACCGTAGTCCACCTGATCGCGCTGCGGTACGTATCCGAATCGCAGTCCCTCCGAGCGGACGATCGTTCCGCCGAGTGGTGCGAGCGTGCCAAGGATCGCCCTAAGGATCGTCGTTTTGCCCGACCCGTTCGGCCCGACCATCCCGAGAAAGTCACCCTCGGGAATAGTGAAGGAAATGTCCGACAGCACCGGGCGGCGCCCATATCCGAGCGTCACCCGGTCGAATGTGAGGAGTGGGTTCACTAGATCGCGCTCGCCAGTTGACGGATGTTGTAGCGCATCATCTCGAGGTACGAGTCGATTCCCTTGATGCCGCCCACCGAAGGAGGCAAAACCAGCACCTTTGCACCCGATAGGCTGGCGATTCGATCAGCCACCTTGCGGTCGTAAAACGGCTCCATGATGATCACTTTGGCACCGGTACGCCTGATTGTTTGAATGAGACCGGCCAGATGCTGCGCCGAGGGCGGAACGCCGGGCTTGGGCTCGACGAACCCCACGATGTTCATGCCGGTGTAGGCCGCGAAGTATCGCCAACTGGTATGCCAGGCGACGACCGGTTCTCCCTCGATCCGGGCAAGCAACGGCGCCCAGTCTCTGGAAGCCGCGTCCACCCGTTGCTCGAACGCTTCGCGGTTGCGCGCATAGGTTGCCGCGCCGGCCGGGTCGAGGGAGCTGAAGGTGCGCTCGAACAGCTGTGCGATGCGCTTGGCGTTATGCACGTCGAGCCAGTAGTGCGGATTGCCCCGCGGGTGCACATCGCCTTGCGAGCGGTCCACCGGTCCGGTGGCGACATCCAGCACCGGAATCACCCTGGACACGTCCAGATGCCCGGGGCCGCCGATGGCGATCCGGGAATTGCGCGCGCCTTCCAGCAGCAGCGACATCCAGCCGACTTCCAGGTCGAGCCCCACGAAGGCAAATACGTCGGCGTCGCGCAATTGCAGGACGTAGCTCGGCTTGGCTTCCACGTAATGCGGATCCTGATAGCCTTCGGCAATGTGGGCGGCACGAATCCGCGATCCGCCGACCGCGCTGGCAATGTCGTGCAGGTCGGTGGTGCTGGTTACCACTTCGAGCTGCGCGGCCGCCGGCGCCGGCGACAGAGCCAGCCCCCACAGCGCCACGCTGCTCGCGAGAATTCGGGTCCAGTGCTTCATGTTCAATACTCCATCGCCGGCATGTGCCGGCGCGTTAGGATTGTCAGAACGGGTGCGGGCGGTGCGGGCCGAGCGCGAACGTGGCCTGCACGATCAACCGGTTGGTGGCGTCGAGCCCGGCGCCCGGCATGACACGCTCGAATCCTGCCACAAGCTTGGAGAACTCGCTCGGAAAAAAGGTCAGATAGCCCGACGCCGCGGTCAGGTCCCGTCCGTCCAGCTCCGGATCCTCCAGCCAGTCGTACCTGGCGCCCAGATAGGTTCGCCGGCTCAGCTGGTAGCGGGCGAACGCGTAAGCCCCGTCGAAGTTGCGCGTGGGGCCCTCGTACTCCAGTTCGAAGCCCGCCGGCGCAGTGAACAGCGGCGGTGTATCGTCGTTGAGCTGCCGCATCCATTCCGCCTGGAAGATGAACGAGCGATACAAACCCTGCTGCAGCGGGCGCCAGCGCAACGTGAAGTCGGCGCCAACCAAGCCGGTTCGCGCGTTCACGCCCGTCGGCGAGCCGGCGCATGGTGCTTCGTCGCCCCCGCTGGTGGGAAGGCAGAATACGCCCTGCGTCATCTTTCCAGTCGCCGCGCTCGCGGACAACTCAACGTTCGTGGCTTCTGTGAGATCCCAGTAATTCCGGAATCGAGCCGCATAGCCGAGTCCGCCCAGCGATTGGTTGGGCGGCTCGTCAGGCACGATCTCGAGCTCCTCATCGTGCGCCTCTTCCTCCTCGCCGTGCCCATCGGCATCGCCTCCGAAACGATCCATGGCCACCAGCTGGACCTCCTGATAAAAGCCGAACGGCGCGAACAACTTGCTCACCCACAGCCCGGTGCCCTTACCACCCTCGGGACCCAGGAAGCGCTGAATGACGTGCGGATACTCGATGGTGTGAAGCTCGGGTCGGTGCGTGGTGTTCTGCTTGCCGAGCGGAAGGTGAAAGCGGCCTGCGCGAATCTGCAGGCTGTAAGGAAGGGCGAGCGTCGATAGGTACGCTTCCTCGATCGCAATGCCTTCGAGATCCGAGAGTCCGAGAAACGCGTCTGCACGGAAGTAAGGGTCGACGACCGCCTGAATTCCCAGCTCCAGCTCACGGACACCGAACCGTGTTCCATCTTCCTGGGTGCTGCCGTCGGGAGAGAAGTCGGCGATCAAGTCGCCGAGCAGGCTGATGTCGGGGATCAGGCGCGAAGCCGTGCGCTGCACCGCCGCTCCCTCCGCAGGGAGACCTGGTCTGCGCTCGCCGCCGATGCGCTCCAGCTCGCGGACGAGCAGGATCGAGTCGGCGCGGGCAATGCTGTCGGCTCTCGCAGCCGAGTCGCGGACGGCGCGCCGAAGACTATCCGGCTGCTGTGCACTCGCCGTACCTGCCCCAGCGGCAAGGATGACCAGTGTAGAAAAGAAGGTTCGCATGTGCTCCCAAGGAAGTTGGCGTGGTCGGCCGCGAGCGATTCGCGAGCCGTCGAAGGCGCGCATGGCCGAATCGGGCCGTAGCGCGTGCTACGAAAGACGCTGCACCTGGGACGGACGCGCCGCATACGGCGCCTCACGTCATGCGATTTCGGGCGGTGCTCGAGAGCCTACCGGCGACCCGGCGGCTAGAACATGGGAGGGAAGTACGAATGCCGCGGGCAAACTCTCCCGCATACTGGCCGCGGTGAGCCGAAAGACGTCGTTGCCCGTGCTGGCGACCAGAGTATGTGACGCGCAAACGATGCACGTCGCATCGGAATGTGCATGGTGCTCGCTGGTTCCGGCCTGCTCCACATGGGCCGCCGCGCTGCGCTCAGCCGTGGATGCGAGCACCGGCGCAACCACGAACGCCATGACGTGCGCAAGCGCCGCCATGGCAAAGGCCAGCTGACGGAATCTCGCGCGCGGGTCCAGAAACAGGGAGTTCACCCTCATTATACCGCCTCTACGG
>JBPCLX010000371.1:0-3679 GCA_051002815.1 Gemmatimonadaceae bacterium | reverse complement strand
GACGAGGGTCTTGTGGATCGTCCCCATGGTGAGCTCGCGGCGCGCGGCACGCCGCACGGCGTCCTGGATGGTGACGCCGTACCCATCGCCGTCGAGGCGAAGGGTTGCGAGCATGACGATCTGCTCGAGGTCACCGAGCATCCGAATCCCCGTTAGAGGCGAGTGACGCCATCGTCGCGATCCCCGGCGAACGTGCCGAGCACGCTCGCAGGATCGCTCAGTGCTTATATCATCGACTTTGCCTACTATTATCGATTGACCGCGTTCGCGCAAGTCCGCAGAGGGGCACTCCTCACGTTTGCGCAGGCGTTCGGGTGGGAACTGACAGCCAACAAACCGACCGAGGCCGTCGCGTCCGGTCAGGAGGCCTTGCCGGAATGAACACCGAAGGGTTCTCCTCCCTTCAATCAAGTCGCGGATTCTGACCGTTGCGGGTTCTTGAGCGTCATTCTGGCCTTTGCCGTGGCGCGCGAACACGGCATGCTCGATCCCGATGTGGCGCGACGATTGGTCGCGATGGAGTTTGGCGTTATGCTGCTCGTAATTGGCAACGCCCTGCGCAAAATCGTGCTTCCGCTCAGGATGCATGGCAACGACCCTGCGAGGGTCATGGCGGCCGATCGATTCGCCGGCCGGAACTTGGTGCTCGCCGGCATCTGTTCGTCGCATTGTGGGTATTCGCGCCGATCGAACACATCATGCGCTTTTCGGCGCTCGTCGGTCTCTCGGCGTTCGGACTCGTGGCCGCCAGCACACCTGCAAGCGAGTCCAATCAGAGCAGCGGCTCGGCCGCCGCCACGCGCGAATCGCTTGTCAGGCGCAGCGGTCGTTATACATCATGGCTGAGCGATCTCTAGAATCCCTGCGCCGCGAGCATGGCGTCGAGCGCCGCGCGATCGAAATAGCGTCCATTCACGATCACGGCCCGGATACGGCGGGTGTTGCGGATGTCCACGAGCGGGTCGGCGTCGAGGAGGACGAGGTCGGCGACCTTCCCCTCTGCGACCGTCCCGAGCGAATCGGTCGCGCCAAGAAAGCGCGCGGGGTTGAGGGTGGCGGCCTGAAGCACGGCGAGCTGGGAGAGCCCCGCCTCCACGAGCATGGCGAGCTCATGATGGAGCGCATGGCCGGGCACCACGAACGGATTCCCCGCATCGGTCCCGGCGAGCAGCGGTACGCCCGCGGCGTGCAGCAGGCGGGTGCCGGCGATGGCCTGGTCGAACCAGGCCTTGGCGTGCGGATCGCGCGCGTCTGTCGTGTCCGCCGCCATGCGGCGCCAGCGAGCGGCGACCGCGGCCGGAAGGCTCGACATGGCCGCGCCGTCCTGCAGCACCGAGTCGCCCCTCGCCTCGGCCCATGCCACCGCGAGCGTCGGCACCTGCCACGTACCGTAGCGCGCATATGCCGCGACGGCGTCCGCGCACTCCGCCGCACTCCACGTTTTCGTGAGCCCGTCGCCCCGTCGCTTCCACGCTTCCCGCGACGGCTTCGCCAGGAAGTCGGCGCGGATCGAGTCACGCCTTGTCGAGCAGGCGAAGTCCATGCCGTCGAGGTGCTCGACGCTTCGCTGGCCTGCCTTGGCCGCTTCCTCCGCCGTCACGGTGGCTGGGATGTGCCCGACGACAGCGAGCCCGTGTGTCTTTGCCGCGGCTATCACGGCGAAATAGGTGTCGCGCGACAGGACGTTGTACGTTTTGATGAAGTCAGCTCCGCCGCGCGCGAGCGAGTCGACGACACGGGTTGCGGCTTCGGGTGTTCCGATCGGAATCGATCCCGGCTGCGAGCGCACTCCGTCGACGATGGCGCCGTTAGCGATGAAGCGTGGGCCGAGCAGTGTGCCGGCCGTCACCTGGCGGCGGAGCGCCCCGGTGAGCTCGAGCGCGGTATCCACCGATGTGTGCATGTTGCGGACGCCAGTCACTCCGTGCGCAAGGTACAGGGGAAAGTCCACCCGCGCCGAGGTTGCCGAGTGGACGTGCATGTCCCAGAGGCCGGGAATCAGGTACTTGCCTCGCCCATCCACGATCGTTGCCGCGGGCGGCAGGGCGCGTTCCGCCGGCCGCACGTCGACGATACGGTTGCCGCGAACCAGCACCGTCCGGTCCGGCAGGAGGCGACCGCTCTCGACATCCACGACGGTGACGCCCGTCAGCGCAATGGCGGCCGGTTCCGCCTGCGGGGTGCCGCTCCTGCTCCGCGCACAGGCGGCCGAGAGCACGAGCAGCGAGATGACGGCGGCGCGGACCGGCGCCGAAGCGGAATTCCTCATGAGGCCGAGGCCTTCGCCACGATGCGCGGCAATACCGGCCTTTCGTTGGCCGCTGCACGGTCGGGGGCGGGATCGGGCGTCGTACAGCCGCTCCCAAGCGCGGCGGTGATTCCCAGGAGAAGGGCAATGGATGAGCACCGATGCATGCGACCTCGTCCGGGTTGAAGAGTGTGATCCAGTTGGCTTCGTCCCCATGGGACAGGGCGGGTCCGGAAGGCGTCCGATGCGAGTAGTGCCCGGGTACTCGGGTCGCAACGGGCATTCCTGTGCGCCGCGCCGCCCACTCCGGATGTCGGCCCTAAGGCCGCACCCGCAGCTCGAGTGGGATATCCTCATCCCCATCGGCAATGTTCGGATTGCTGGCCAGCAGCCTCAGCACGTCCGCCGCGGACTCGAACTCGAAATCGTACGTCTCCCCCGGAAAGATCCGCATCCGCGCCGGCCCCGCCGTCCGCTGCGCCTCGGGGAGGTCGAATCCGTCCTTTGCCACGGGGCGCCAGGTGATCGGGCCCGTACTATCCGACAGCGTCACGATGGCATGGTTCACCGTCGCGATGTTGATGAGCCGGATCCGCTGCATACCATCCTTCTGCCGCTCGAGCGGTGCCGGCGTGCGAGAACCGTTCACGACCAGGGACGCCTTGCCCCCGGGACGGCCGAACGCGACGATCGCCACGTGGTCGGTTCCCGGCGCCTCCCGGTAGCCTGGTGGGACGACCAGCAGTGCACCGTACAACCCTCTCGCGATCTGATCGACGTCGGTGATGTGGGCGTGATAGATGAACGTGCCGGCTCGGGGCGGGGTGAACCGCACGATGAAGGAATCCTGCGGCGCGATCATCGGCGCAATGCGATTGCCGGCTCCACTCCACCCAGCGATCCCGTCGTAGAAGCTCTCGAGCTCGATGCCGTGCCAGTGGACCGCCGTATGGGTTCCGAGTCGGTTCAACACGGTGATCTCGACAGGCTCGTCCCGCTGTAACATCAGCCGCGAGCCCGGAACGGTGATCGAGTCGGCGACGGGTTCCGCGGCACCGTCCTGCAGAACGAAGCCGTACCCCACCCCCCTCGGCCCTTTCCCATAGTACGCTGCACGCTCCTGAATCAGCAGGCGGAGCTTTCGTGGATTGATCGGGGCTGGCTCCGCGACCACGGCGCCGCCTCCACGGGGCAGGACCTCGATCGTGTTGACGATTCCCGACATGTCCTGCGCCATGTGCTCGCGTGCATCATGCGTCGTGATCGCCGGCCACGGTTGCGGGGTGCCGGCGATCGCATGCCGATGATGCCCCGCCACGTGCTCGGCGTTGTGGCAGTGGAAGAGCCAGTTGCCCGGGCGAACTGGCACCCACGTCATCGTCATGCTGCCGAGGGGCGGGACGTTCTCCGTGACCACCGAGCGCCGTTGCG
>JBPCLX010000370.1:0-6080 GCA_051002815.1 Gemmatimonadaceae bacterium | reverse complement strand
GGCGTTTTGCCGGTGCCGCCCACGGACAGGTTGCCTACGCTGAGCGCGGGAACTGGTGGCTGCCGCTCCGCCCGCAATCCGTGGTCGTAGAGGGAAGACCTCGCACCGGAAACGAAGCGGTACGCGGTCTCCACCGGCCATAACGCCCCCCGTGCCAACCTTGCGGTGACTCCGGCGTCGAACCACACTCGGTCGATGAGCGACATGTCGTCAGGCGCCGATACTGCTGCCGAGGGACAGGAGTGCCTCCTGGAAACGAGGTGCCTGCGCCGCAGCGTCGCGCGCTGAATCGGCAACCACGGTTTGCGGTTCTGCGTACGCGACCGTTACACGAGCGAACGGCTTTGGTATCACGAAGCGATCCCAACTTCGCAAACGCCACGAACGGGAAGCCGACGCTCTGACCAGAATGATCGGAGCGCGAGACCGCTGCGAGACGAGGAGCGCGCCGGCGGCGAAAGTGTGCTCAGGCCCACGTGGCCCGTCAGGCGTAATGCCGATCGCTCTGCCTGACGATACTACCCTGATGAGCTCGAGAAGGGCGCGATCCGCGCCACGCGAACTCGATCCACGCACCAGCTCGTAGCCGATCGAGCGTGCGACTCGCGCAATGATCTCACCGTCTCCGTGTTCGCTGATGAGAAGGGCGACGCCCTGGTTTTTATGCCACCAGAGAAGAGGCAGCAGCTCCCCGTGCCACAAGACCGCGATGTACGGTTCGCCACGGCGGCGCATGCCGCGCATGTACTCGCCGTCGATCTCCCGAAAACGCCACGTTCTGGCGAGCAGGCGCAGTAGCACCGCGCCAGCACGCACCGACCAGGCAATGCGCCGGCTGCGCCGCCTCGTCCGCGCATCATCGCCGCTCACGCGATCAACTCCCCGGCCAGCCTTGCGGCCCGGCGAGCCGCACCGGGAGTCCCCAGCTTGTCGCGCACTTCGGCCAGTCCCTCTACCTGTGCGCGGCGTTCGTCCGACGCCTCATCGAGCAGGGGCACCAACGCCGACGCCAACGCCTCTGGTGTCGCCGATTCCTGAACCAGTTCCGGCGCGACACGTCGGCCGGCGACGATGTTCACGAGCGCGATGTGCGGAATGCGCACGAGCCTTCGTGCGATGGCGTAGCTCCATCCACTCGTGCGGTAGGCCACGATGAGCGGCGTTCCGGTCACCGCCGCTTCGAGAGTGGTTGTTCCGCTCTTGCATAACGCCGCGCTAGCCGCTCGAAGCACGGTGAACGACTTGCCGGCGACGAGCGGATACGGGCATCGCGACTCATCGACTTCCATTCCCGGCGCCACGCTCACGATCACCCGCAGACCCGGTACCCGCGACTCCACCAGTCGCGCTGCGCTCACGAAGACATGCAGCAGCCGCTCGACCTCCTGCGCCCGGCTGCCGGGGAATAGAGCGAGCACCGGCTGCTCCCCGCCCAGACCAAGTTCCGCCCGGGCACTGCTACGGTCGGGAAGCGACGTTGCGCGATCGAGCAAGGGATGACCAACGAAGGTTGCGCGTACGCCACGCTCGGTAAAGAACTTCTCCTCGAAAGGCAGTATCACCGCGGCGCGATCGATGACCTTCGCCATGGTTTTTACCCGGCTCATGTGCCATGCCCAGACCTGGGGCGCAATGTAGTAGAGCACCGGTACGCCGGCTTCGTGCGCCGCCTTCGCGACCTTGAGGTTGAAGCCAGGATAGTCGACGAGGATCACCAGCCTGACATTTCCGCTGTGCAGCCGGCGCCGAATGTCCCGCAGCAGCGCAATGTGGCGCGGAACGTAGCGCAGTATCTCGACGAAGCCCATCACGGCCAACCGATCCGATCGCTCGAAGAGCTTTACGCCCGCGCCGGCCATGCGGTCCCCGCCAACGCCGGTCAGGACCAGCTCGGGACGTAGTGCGTGCAACTCCGTGGCCAGGACTGCCGCATGCAGGTCGCCGGACGTTTCGCCGGCGACGAACAACACCTCACCGGCCATGCGCTCCGGCCAGCGATGGCAGTCCCCGTTCTATCTCCCGAACGATTCTCAGCGCCACGGCGAGCGCCTCACGCCCCGCCTCCCCCGAGACCTCGACCGCCTGACGACCTTCGACGGCCGCGAGGAAGCTCTCGAACTCGAGTCGCAATGGTTCCCCTTCCGGTGCTTCCAGCGGCACACGCTCGACGAACGCAGCCATTTCAAGGGGCGCTTTCGCCAGCTCCGCCAGGTCCACGTCCTTGCGCAGCCGGTAGAACTCGCCATTGCCTTGCGCGAGATCGAGCGAGAGATAGCCGCTGCTCTGAAAGATCCGGATCTTTCGCAGCCGCTCGCGCGACACGCGGCTCGACGTGATGTTCGCCACCGCGCCCGAATCGAACACCAGCCGCGCGTTCGCAATGTCGACCGAAGGCGTCAGCACCGGCACGCCCACCGCCTGGAGATCCGACACATGCCCGCCGACGAGCGAAAAGACGAGGTCGATGTCGTGAATCATGAGATCGAGCACGACGGCGACATCGGACCCGCGTGGATTGAAAGGCGCAAGCCGGTCGCTCTCGATGAAGCGCGGTGCATCGATGTGCGGGAGCGCGGCGCGAATCGCCCTGTTGAAGCGCTCGATGTGCCCGGTCTGCACGATCGCGCCGGTACGCGAAGCCGTCGCCAGCAGCTCGTCGGCCTCGTCCAGCGTAGCGGCGATCGGCTTCTCTATCAGTACATGGCGCCCCGCCGCCAGCGCGACCTTCGCAACCTCGTAATGCGCTGGTGTGGGCACCACTACGGTTATCGCATCCGTCCTTTCCACCAGCGCCTCGACACTGTCCAGCACCGCCACGTTCAGTTCGGCCACGACCTCGGCGGCGCGCTCCGGTCGTGTCTCGACGAACCCGACGAAGTCCACGTCCGGCATGTCGCGCAGCAGCCGGATGTGGTGGAATCCGAGGCTCCCGGCACCGACTGTTCCTATGCGTGTGCGGCCGCTCACATTGCCACGCCGCGTTGCGAGTTCTCCACGAAGTTCAGGAACAGCGCGATCTCGTCATGCATCTCGAGCTCGGCCCGAGCCTTCTCCAGCGCCTGCGACACGTTCAGCTCGGACCGGAAGAGCATTCGATAGGCTCGCTTGAGCTCGCGCAGGACCCCTTCGTCGAAGTTGTTGCGCCGCAAACCCACACTGTTGAGACCGTACAACTTCATGGGATTTCCCACGGCCTTCAGATAGGGCGGCACATCCTGCGACACGCGCGTCATCCCTCCGACGAACGCGAACTGACCGATCCGTGCAAACTGGTGGACGGCGGTGAGGCCGGAGAGAATGGCGCGGTCTTCCACCGTTACGTGGCCGGCCAACTGCACACCGTTTGCCAGGATGACACCGTCACCGATGTGGCAGTCGTGCGCCAGGTGCACGTACGACATCACGAAGCACTTGCGTCCAATGCTCGTCTTGAAAGACTGAGCGGTGCCGCGATTGATCGTCGCATACTCACGGATGATCGTGTCGTCGCCGATCTCCACCGTCGTTCGCTCACCTGCGAATTTCAGGTCCTGTGGGTCGCCACCGAGCACCGTGCCGACTCCGACCTTGACGTTGGTGCCAAGCCGCACGCCCTGCTCGAGCGAAACCCGCGGCGCCAACACGCATCCATCGCCGATGACGCAGTCCTCGCCGACGATCGCGAACGCGCCTATCTCGACTCCGTCCCCCAGTTGCGCGTCAGGCGAGATGAGCGCCGTCGGGTGGATGCGGGCGCTCATCGATCGCGGATCATCGCGGCCATGTCCGCCTCGACCACCACGTTGCCATCCACGTAACCCGCCCCGTGCATCTTGCAGACGCTGCCACGAATCTGCCGCATGTCGAGCTCGAACCTGATCTGGTCGCCCGGTTTAACCGGACGGCGAAACTTGACGTGATCGAGCGACATGAAGTAAACGACCTTGCTCTCGGGATCATCGACCGCGCCCATCAGAAGCATTCCCCCCACCTGGGCCATCGCCTCGATGATCAGCACCCCGGGCATGATCGGATGCCCCGGAAAGTGTCCCTGAAAGAAGGGCTCGTTGATCGTGACGTTCTTGATGCCGACGATCCGTTTGCCTGGCTCGAAGTCCTCGATCCGATCGACCAGAAGAAATGGATATCGGTGCGGAAGCACTCTCATGATTTCTTCGATGCCTAGCGTACGCGGCTGTTCGTCTGCCATTGTCACGAGCTCCCTTACCAGCATCACGGTTCCACGATGGCTCGGCTTGTGCGCCGTGATGCGTCCGCGCACGCGCTTGCCCGCCAGCGCAAGATCGCCGAGGCAATCCAGTGCCTTGTGCCGCACGAATTCATCGGGCCAGCGCAAGGTGCTGTCGACTACGCCATCCTCGTCGAGCACCACCGCGTTCGCGGTGGACGCGCCCTGAATCAATCCCCTGGCTCGCAGCATTTCGACTTCGCGGACGAACCCGAACGTCCGCGCCGGCGCCAACTCGGTACGAAATGTATCTCCGACCAGGCAGTATCTGCCCGCCTGACGACCAATCAGGGGATGAGGAAAGTCGATCGTCACCGCGAGTTCCAGCGCCTTGCCGGCCCGGGCCTCGTAGACGGATTCGCCATCTTCCACCCGCACGGGCCGCCGAACGTCGAGATATTCCACCGTTCCGGGTTGCTCGGCAATCCCGGCCTGCTGCAAGGCTTCGACGAACGGCACCGCGCTTCCGTCGAGCATCGGAGGTTCAGGGGCGTTCATTTCGATATCGAGGTCGTCGATCTCGAGTCCGGCCACGGCCGCCAGCACGTGCTCGACCGTGTGCAGCGCGCCCTCGCCATCACCGAGCTGCGTTCGCCGTTCGGCGAGTACGGCGAATTGCACCAGCGCGGGCGTCTCAGGCGCGTTGGGCAGGTCGACGCGCCGGAAGCGGATCCCGGCGCCTGGATCAGCGCCGCGAAAGGTCAGCCGGCACGAGTGACCGAGATGCAGTCCTACGCCTTGCAGCGATACCGGCTGCGTGATCGTGCGCCGCACGTCAGGGGGTCTCGTGGCCGGAGCGCCCTTCCAGATGGCGCATCAGCGACGGCAGCTTGAACATGGCCGCTTGCGCACGAAGCGCGTCGCGGTGCGGGCGGGCCGGATATCCCGACCACGTTTCGCCGGCTGGCACATCTCCGAATACACCGGCCTGTCCGGCGATCCGTGCGCCCTTGCCTATCGTGATGTGTCCTCCCACGCCGGCCTGGCCAGCGAGCACACATCCATCCTCGATGTGTGCCGATCCGGCGATCCCCACTTGCGCCATTATCAGGCACAGGCGTCCGATGCGTACGTTATGCCCGATCTGCACGAGGTTGTCGACTCGCGTTCCGGCACCAATGACGGTGTCGTCGATGCTGCCACGGTCGATCGTGCTGTTCGCACCGATCTCGACATCATCCTGGATGATCGCCCGTCCCACGTGCGGAATCTTTTCGTGAGCGCCGTTGCGGTACACGTAGCCGAATCCATCGGAGCCGATCCGCACGCCAGCGTGCAGTCGAACCCGACGGCCAAGCCGCGTGCCGGGATACAGGGTTACGCCGTGTAGCAGCTCGCTGTCGTCACCGATCTCCACACCGCGTCCAATCTGGCAGTGTGGTCCAATCACGACGCCGTTTCCCACTACGACGTCCTGGCCGACCACCGCGTACGGCGCAATGGCGACGCGCTCTCCTAACGTGATGCCTCGACCGAGAATCGCGGTGGAATGGATGCCCGGCTCGGCGCGCGGCATTACGTACAACTCCGGGAGCACGCGCAGCAGCGCCTCGTGCGGTGCTTGAACGACCACCCGGCAGGCGGGGCCGCCTGCCTCGTCGGCCAGCTCCGGCGCCACTAGCACTACGCCCGCGCGGGAGGCGGCGAACTGCCGTGCGTAACGACGATGTGCGTAGAAACTGACGTCAGCCGGTCCAGCGCGGTCCAGCGGCGCAACGGTGCGCACCGTCACTTCACCCGCGCCCCGCAGTTCGCCGGAGACGAGTGTCGCGATGGCATCGGAGGTGGGGGGGGGGACCCCCTCACCGCCGGCCCACCCAGCTTGAATCGGGCTCCGAGGTTGGTTGGCGGG
>JBPCLX010000369.1:0-3500 GCA_051002815.1 Gemmatimonadaceae bacterium | reverse complement strand
GTGCACTGGATTTCGGCTCTCGCCGCCGCGACGCTAACCCAAAGTACGCGACCAGAGGCGCAACCGCTCACCGAGAACCCGCTGCATCACGTGACCGGTCGCTGCCCGAATGCGTCCCCCGGACAGCAGCACGTGTCCCGATGCCGGGAGAGCGTGACAACCTTCAGCACACTCTCGTATCGCGCGTGGCCATGCCCCAGCGCAGCAACTCGCTCCGTCTCGATCAGCCACGCCGCGTTCCCGACATTCCTGTGGCCGTGGCATCAGCACGCCTGGCGCCGGAGGAGGAACAGCGAGAAAAAGACCTTGTAACGATCCGGTTGGGGTCCCGCCGCCGCAGGTGGGCGATCCCGCTCGTTGGCCTCCTCCTTTTTGTTGCCAGTGTCGCAGGAGTGGTCCAGCACTGGTGGGTCATTAACGCGGTCATCGTTCTGACCGCCCTGGGCGTCAATGAAGCGCTGACGCACTACTGGACGAAGAAGGCCCAACCAGGTTGGTGGTCCCCGTACGTGTTCGCCACCTTCGATGTGATGCTCATTAGCATCGCCGTTTTCGTGCTCGACCATGGCGCGCTGGGCATGCTCTACTACCTGGCGATCATCCCGTACTCGTTCGACCAGGGACGCGGGTTGGGGCGTTTCACCTCGATCCTTTCGGTCGTTTGCTACCTGGGTTCGCGACTGGCGCATGCATTCGTCTGGAAGGACGGCGGGGTACACCCGGACCTGTTCGTGGATGCCCTGATCCTGTTCCTGACCACTTGGCTCGTGGTGCCAATCGCCTCTCGCCTGGTTGGCCGGATCCGGTCCACTCGTGCCTGCATGGCCACGGCCGAGCACGGTGATCTCACCGTGCGCGCTGCCGCGCGACACAACGATGAGTTGGGCTTTCTCGAGCGCAGCTTCAACCACATGATTCGCGAGGTGGGTACCCTGATCGGCGGCGTCCAGACCGAGTCGGCGACGGTGGCGACGCTCACCGAGGAGCTGGCGTCGTCAGTCGCGCAGCTTCAGGCCAGCGGAACCGCCCTGGCTAGCGCGACCGAAGACCTCACCACGCAGTCGCAGTCACAACGTGCGCTCACGACCACCACGGTAAAGCGGTCTTCGCACGCGAGCACGCTCGCCGGCGACTTGCTGACGCGCGCGGAGCGGATCGAGACGGAAGCCAAGGCGCTCGTGACGGTGGCGGGAGCCAGCCGCGATGCAATCGGCCGGGCAGCTGACTCACTCGTGACGGTTGGACAGCGGGTGGAGCATGCTGCTCGTGCCGTGGAAACGCTGAGCACAAACTCGGAAACGATCGGTGAGTTCGTTGAGACCGTCTCCAACATTGCGCGGCAGACCAACCTGCTTGCGCTCAACGCGGCGATCGAAGCCAGCCGAGCCGGGGAGCACGGACGCGGCTTTGCCGTGGTAGCCGAGGAGGTTAGAAAGCTGGCGGAGCAGAGCGCGCGGGCGGCCAAGGAGACGGCGGGCATGGTCGCGACGGTTCGAGACACCATCGCGACAGTGGTGAAGACGATGACGGCAGGCGAGCGGGAAGTGCGCGATGTGGGCGATGTGGCGGCGCAGGCAAAGACGGCGCTCGATTCGATGCTGATGAGCATCGATCATGTGGCTTCCGGGGTGGCCGGGGCGGCTGCGGTCTCACGCGAGCAGGCTTCGGCGATGTCGGATCTCTCGCAGGCGCTGGAGCAGAGCGACGCTGTCTCCGTAGAGGTCGGGGAGCGGGCGAGCCGTGCTTCGCGTGCCGGCGCCGAACAGAGCTCGGCGATGATCGAGGTGACGCACACTGCGCAGCAGCTCGCCGAATTGGCCGAGCGACTGCGACAGGCAATAGCGCACTTCAGCGTGGTGCAGGAACGGCCGATCGACTCGGCGGCCCGCCCCGCCTTGTCAGGCGCGCAGACCCCGGCAATGCGGCGGGTGAGCTAGCGCTCCACCGATTCGGCCACCGCCCGTCTGAGATCCGCCGTATCTCCAGCGCGCGTGGCGCGCAGCGCCGTGTTCCCTCGTGAAGTTGCGCGTGATGTTGCATCCGCCATCACCCGTCGCACGGCGGGACTGGTGTTGCCGCCGACCGGATCGAACAGACGGAGTGTCGTCAGGTACGGGATGACGAGTCGTGCGCGAAACTGATCGAGCATCCCTTCGCCGTCGTAGCTGTGCCGGAAAGCCGTCGCCGTCAAACCGAGCAGGGTCTGAACGTGCCGGCCGAAGCTCTGCGGCGAGGAGTACTCCAGGTGGTTGGCGACGTTGGCTATCGACAGGCCAGGGTTTTCGAACAGCCGAGCCGCATGGACCAGCCGCGCGTAGGCAAGGTACTTCTTTGGGGCGGGAAGCTTGAGGCGGAAGAAGCGGCTCATCAGCGTGCTGGTCACGACCCCCAAATGGACGGCGAGACGACGCACGGTGGCGACGCGCACCGGTCGGCCGAAGAGCAGCTCGAAGAACCGCGTGCATCCGTCGGTGGCGCCGGCCAGATCCTCTGCCAACCGTGCGAGGGCGAGCTGTTCGATCTCGGAGGTTCGCTCGGCCATGATGACGGTTCGGAGCTCCCGCCATCCGGCAGGATGCCGCACGTCGATGAGTGTGCGGATGCCAGATCCGCCTAGCGACAATACCGCTCGCGGCGTAGAGCCATCCACCTGCGACAGAATGGCAACGGTGGAAACGCGGGGGAACTCGCGCACTACGCGCGCCAGCGAGGCAACCGCCCGGTCGTCGCATCGATTTACCGAGACGAGTACCGCGCCAATGCTGCGCTGCCGCAGATCGTGCATGAGCTGATCGACCGAATCGCGGTGCATCGTGTAGAACAAGCCTTCACCGGCGGCGTCGACGCGCATCCTTTCATCGCGTGTAAGGAGTGTGGCGACCGGCGTGAGCGCATACCGAGACGGCTGCAGCGACATGGGATCTCCTGTGGGGCGATGATAAAGACAGATGAGAGGAGCGAGATGCGAGGACATCGCTCTCATGATCAGCGTCGCCGGCATTATGGGATTTGCAAGTCAGTCGCACGTCACCTGAGGGGATGCTCGTAAGGCGGGGCGGCGTTCGCTCCGTCAGCACGAGCCGGTGTACGGACAGCCTCGGTGTGGCGGAGACTTGCGTGAATGCGGCTGAGTCCGGCTATCTCGCCCAGCTCTTGCAAGCTGGCCAGGCATGAGACGAACTCCTGGCGTTTTGACGGCGACGCTATTGACGCTGGCCGGCGCATGCGAACAGGCGCCGGATAAGGTTCAGCTCGAGAGCGAGCCCGAGTCGTTCTTCATCGAGCAGGATTCACTGGCGTCGGTGCGCTACATCGGACGCGACTCGCTGAGCCATTCTGCCTACGTGATCCGTCTGGTTCCCGAGCCGGACGGTCAGACCGTCGCGATCGTTTTTGCCGATCCGGCCCAGGGGATCAGCGCAGGCCTGGCGCTGCTCGAGCCTCGAGCGCAGCGAGTTCACCTCGTGTGGCCCGATTCGGTTGGCGAGGTGTGGTGGGGT
>JBPCLX010000368.1:0-4550 GCA_051002815.1 Gemmatimonadaceae bacterium | reverse complement strand
GCAGCGATTCACCACCAGACTGCTCTCCGATCACTCCGCGGAGCCGGAGCCGACACCGACGCTCGAACGCGGGGCCTAACGCTACCGGAGGCACTCCATGCCCGAAGAAGTCGTCTTTCTCGGCTTTTCATCGATCATCTGCGGAACGCTGGTAATAGTCTACGCTCTCAAGGCGTGGTCGAACCGGGGTATCGTAAAGGGCGGTGCCGCGCTCCCCAAGGGCGTCGACCAGCGCCTGGAGCGGATCGAGCATGCCGTTGACGCCATCGCAATCGAAGTCGAGCGGATCTCGGAAGGACAACGGTTCACCACCAGACTGCTCTCCGACAGAGCTGCTGAAGTAAAGGAATCGCGCAGGCTGTCGTGACCCGCTCCGGCCAGACCTAGCGACACCCAATGCCCACCGTCCTGATAATCGATGACGAGCCGAACATCCGCCGGATGGTCGGAGCGTTGTTGACCGGTGAAGGCTACACGGTGCGCGAGGCCGCCGATGGCAGGGCCGGCGCACGTGCCGCCGCGGAACAGGAACCCGATGCGGTGCTGCTAGATCTGATGATGCCGGGGCCGGACGACGGTCTGCGGGCGCTTGACGCCATCCGCCAGTCGGTACCGGACGTTCCGGTCGTAATGATGAGCGGCCGCGCCGGACTGAGCGATGCGGTGAAGGCAACCAAGCTGGGCGCGTACCACTTTCTCGAAAAGCCGCTCACCCCCGAAGGGGTGCTGCTCACCCTCCGCTCGGCGATCGAGCTGCGGCGCGCGCGGCTCGAAGCGCGTGCCTTACGCGAAGATTTCGGTCCTGCCGGGACGATGGTCGGCGATAGCGGCGCGATGAACGAGGTCCGGATGCTCATCGCGCGCGTGGCGCCTACCGATGCGCGCGTGCTCATCATGGGCGAGTCCGGCACCGGCAAGGAACTCGTCGCCGCGGCGATTCACCGCGAGAGCCCGCGCGGTCAGCAGGCGTTCGTGCGCGTCAACTGCGCCGCCATACCCCGGGACCTCGTCGAGAGCGAGATGTTCGGTCACGAACGCGGCGCGTTCACCGGAGCGACGGAACGACGGATCGGACGGTTCGAGCTCGCGCACCTCGGCACGCTGCTGCTCGACGAAGTGGGGGATCTCGGCGCCGAGGCTCAAGCGAAGTTGCTGCGAGCAATCGAGGCACGCGAAATCGAGCGGGTGGGCGGAGGCGCCCCGATCGCCGTCGATGTGCGCGTTATTGCGGCAACCAACATGAATCTCGAGGAAGCGGTAAGGGAAGGGCGTTTTCGCGAGGACCTTTTCTTTCGGCTGAACGTCATCCCGATGACGATTCCGCCGTTACGCGAAAGGCTCGAGGACGTTGCACCGCTTGTCGAGCACTTCAGCGCGCTGTTCCGCGCGCGAAGCGGGCGGCCCGCGCCGCAGTGGAGCGACGGTGCGGTGACCGCGCTGACACGGTACCGATGGCCCGGCAACATTCGCGAACTTGCGAACATCGTGGAGCGCTTGGCGATTTTGAGCGCGGGACGAGAGGTGACGGCAGACGCGGTACGGGCAGTACTTCCCGTGGAGCGTGCGGCCGGGGGGGTACCAGCATCTCCCGGGGCGAACGGGGCGATTCCGGAAGGACCACTCGCCGACACTCTGGACTCGTACGAACGACGCCTCATCACCGCCGCGCTCGACACGGCAGATGGCAACATCGCCGAGGCGGCGCGGCGGCTTCAAACCGATCGTCCGAATCTCTACCGGCGGATGCGCCGGCTGGGAATTTCCTGGGGCGAGGAGTAGCTCGTTGCGAAGCGACACGCTCGGCGTCCGGGGTGGGGACACGCGGAACCGCGGTGACCTGCTGTCTCATTGGGCAACCCGTTGCATACCTTGCAGATGCGCCGGCCCGGGGGGTAAGGTACGCCCCATGCTCCCCCCGTCAGAATCAAATACCTGGAGTTCAGATGCGAGGTACTGCGGGCGCACGTGAAGTTCTTCGTGCGGGGAGGAGGCTGCGAATGCTCGACGCACGCCGCTGGCCCCGCGCCCTTTGGATAGTCGGCGCCGCGCTCCTCTTTGCAGCGGTGCCCCAGCTGGTGCCTGCGCAGGATTCCACCGAATCGCTTTCCGATCGCCCGTCGTTGCCGCGCGAGCTCGCCGAGGAGGCTCTGGAGCGGTACAACCGGAGCGCGGCGCTTCGGGCGACCGGCAGCCTCAGCGTGCCCGCCGACAAGACTGTCGAAGGTGACGTAGCGGTGCTGCACGGACCGCTCACCATCGCCGGTCGCGTGCTGGGAAGCGTGGTAGTGATTAATGGGGACCTGGTACTCTCCCCCGGCGCGCGCGTAGGTGGCGACATCCTCGTGGTTGGTGGAGTCATAGACGGGGAGCGTGGCGCCACGGTTGGGGGGACGGTCACGCGTAACCCGCTTCCCCTTCGCTATGTTCGGCGCGACGACCGTCTAGTGCTGGACGAGGACACCCGCGCGAACACGTTCATTCGCAACGTGCGCCGCTCCACATCGCGCATTCGCCTGACGGGGGGAGGCTACAACCGGGTTGAAGGGCTGCCGGTCATTGCCGGACCGGTATTTCGCCGGCGTACGGACTGGGGCACGATACGCGCTGAAGCGTTAGGAATACTTCGCAGCGCGGGCGAGTTTGCCTGGACGGGTGCCAACGTGGGCCATGATGCGAGGCTCGAGGTGAGATTCGGCGGCCGCAGCGGGATCGCGCTCGGCGGCCGTTCCTACGATGTGGTGGATGGATTCGAGACCTGGCACCTCAAGGGCAGCGAGGTTGCGCTGGCCAGCTTTTTCGTTCACCGCGACTTTCGCGACTACTTCGACCGGCACGGCTCGCGGGCGTATGCGACCTTGCTGATGGGGCCTCACGCGGAGTTCGAGCTCGGCTACGCTCGCGAACGCTGGGGCGGTCGCACGGTGGCTGATCCGTTCACGCTTCTTCGTGATGCCGATCCGTGGCGCCCAAATCCGCTGGCCGACGAAGGCCTTTTTCGCA
This sequence comes from Gemmatimonadaceae bacterium, assembly GCA_051002815.1. Classification (GTDB taxonomy): domain Bacteria; phylum Gemmatimonadota; class Gemmatimonadetes; order Gemmatimonadales; family Gemmatimonadaceae; genus JALZIF01. Next base: position 1,550 of record JBPCLX010000368.1, on the reverse strand, counting down.
TTGCAAGCGCGATTCTCACCATCGACACCCGCAACGACATCCGGGATCCGTGGTCCGGATGGCTGCTGAACGCGGAGTTTGAGCACGGAGAGAGCGATGCCGCACGACTCGGGCCGCTCACCCCGCTGGCACGCACGGCTACCCCGGGGTCGGTGGAGGCGCTGGAATACGCGCGGGGATTCCTCGACGTGCGGCGGTACAACAGGGTTTCGCCCGACGGTCAGCTGAACTTCCGCGTCGTAGTCGGTACGTCGTTAGGTAGGGATCCGCTTCCCGTGCAGCGGCGGCTGTCGCTAGGCGGCGCCGGCACCCTTCCGGGATTCGACTTCCGCCGGGAAACGGACGGGGATAATGTCCTCACCTGCACCGAAGTCCCTTCGGAAGCCGATCCGGGGCGCGCGCTCCCGGTAGGCCGGCCGGCGCAATGTGAGCGGATTGCGCTCGCGCAGGTGGAGTATCGCGGCGATCTCCGCATTGGACTCGGCGGGGGACCGTCAAGCGGCGAGCGGACTGATGACCGGTGGCACCGCTTCAAGATCCAGCACGTGGGCCAATGGGTCGTATTCGCCGACGCGGGCCGAGGCTGGCTGGTCGGTCCAGGCCGAGTGGGCCAGGTGCAGTATCGCGCCGGACAGTTTCCCGCGATAAGCACCTTCCGAACTGACGTCGGCGCGGGACTCGATTTCGACGTGATCGGTTTTTTCGTTGCCAAGTCCACGTCCCACCCTGACGAGCCGACGAATTTCTTCGTCCGGCTGCGACACCGGTTCTAACGAGGTGCGGCTGACCCTCCTGCTGCTTCTACTCACCGGCGCGGTCGCCGCGACGGATGAGCCGCAGCGTGTCGATCAACTCGAGGTGCTCCTGCCGCCGCCCGAGCGGCGAGGCATGGAGCCGCCGGCCATCCGGAGCGTGGGCCTGCTGACCGACGCGCGCACCCGTGATCTGCTACACCACGGATTTCCCGCGCGCATGCATTACAAGCTGGAACTGTGGACCACCGAAGGATGGTTCGACAAGATGCTGCAGCGACGCGAGTGGGATGTGATCGTGCGCTACATTCCGCTCGATCGGCGCTACGTCATATCGCGGATAGATGGCGAGACGGTGACGACTCTCGGGTCGTTGGGCGAGCTACCGGAAGTTCAGGCGCTGCTCGACCGGCCGTACCGGCCGTCAATGCGCGCCGCCCCGCCTGGCGACCGGGTTTATTACAACGCCGAACTCGATGTCGAAATGCTGTCCGTGAACGATCTCGACGAGCTCGAGAGATGGCTGCGCGGCGAGTTTCGTCCGGCCACCCGGGGCGAACGCAGCCCGGGAACGGCAGTGACCCGAGGAGTACGGTCGCTGGTGGTGCGTTTGCTCGGCTCCGAGAATCGGCGATACCGCGTAAGGTCCGGTACCTTCCGGGCTGCGGGGTGAGGGACGCGCGACGTGGGGCGCACGACGCGGGGGCTCCACCTCGGCGCCATCATGTCGCATCGCTCGTCGCGCGTCGCGCGCCTCTCAGCTCCTTCAATACATCGCCGCCGTAGAACAGGCGAATG
>JBPCLX010000367.1:0-5589 GCA_051002815.1 Gemmatimonadaceae bacterium | reverse complement strand
GCCGCGATGAGCACGGCAATCGAACGGGAGGTGGGCACGGAGATCTCCAGAGATAAAAAGGCGTAGGTGCGAAACTACTGCCGGTGGGGACTGGTGGGAACGATCGATTGCCTCATGGAAGGGGCATACCGGCCAGATTGGCAAAGCGGCGGAGAGCGGTGTCCTGCTTGGCAACGGCGAGACGCAGCGAATCTACCTGATCCTGCAGTATCGCGTGCTCCTGCTGCAAGGCGCTTACAGCATCGCCGAGCTGGAGCACCGATTCACCAAGGCCCTCCAGCGCCTGTGGCTGCGGCGCCTGACAAGCGGCGAGCATCAAGCAGGCAGCGGCCGCGAGCGGTGCGACAGCGGCGCGACACGGAAGGTGCCGGCGGTGATCCGGGCGAGGGGATGACATGCCGTGATTCGATGAAAGTGGGGCGCATTCGATGCGGCTGCGGTGAGCCGACCGCCCATTATCGGGGCCATGAAGAATACGCGCGCACGGGGGGCGACGCTGACCGAGCTGGTAATGGCACTCTCGATGTGTGCGTTGCTCGCGACCATCACAATCGCTGGGTCTGCTTCGCTGCGTAACCGCAGCGCGGTGCGCGCCGCGAACACCGAGCTCGTCTCGGCGCTCCACCTGGCGCGGTCGTCGGCCCTGGCCGAATCCCGCGTGGTAGCCTTGCGCTTCGACACGGCCTCCGGCCGAGCGCTCGTTCTCGCGCACCCCGATACTCTACTCGACCTGCCACTCGGCGTCTGGTACGCCGTAACTCTCTCGGCTACTCGCGATTCGATCGCCTACGGGCCGACCGGCCGAGGGTACGGCGCTGCCAATACCACAATAACGATTCGCCGTCGCAGCGCCGCGGATACCATCGTGGTATCGCGGCTCGGACGGGTGAAGAATTGACGATTCGGGTGCGCCAACTACTGCGGTGCCACCTCTTCCGCCGTTACCCCTTGCACGAGGAGGAAGAACTCACCGCGCAGGCAGGAATTGCCACCTTCTTCACACCTGCCCCAATACTCTCCGACGAGCCTCGTGCTGTCGGGAGATGAGCGCTGGTAACGCACTCGGACGTGAATGCTATCGACCGAGCGAAATCCCCAGGTGGAATCCGAGCCGAAGCGCCGCGTAATGTACGAAAGGTCCTGAAGCGTGCGTGCAGACTTTGCGGCGAGGGCTATGGCGGCGCCGGGCACAGTCACCGTCTCGAACAGATCCGGCTCGCTCGGAGGTGGGGAAGGAGCGACCACGCGACCGCAGGCCAGCGCCAGGCACAGCGCCAGTATCACGGCGACACCCTTCATCCCGCTGCTCCGCTGCCAAAATCGTAGCCAGGCACCTGAATGCGCGGAATCTGCTGGCCTAGCACGGACTCGATCAGGCGTACCATCGAGATCTCGTCAGGTGACATGAAGGTGAAGGCATCACCGGTAGCCGCCGCGCGTCCCGTCCGGCCAATTCGGTGAACGTAATCTTCCGCCTGCGTCGGCACGTCGTAGTTCACGACGTGAGAAATTCCGAAGATATCCAACCCTCGCTGAGCAATATCGGTTGCGACGAGCACTCGCGTGGCGCCGGACTTGAAGTTCTCTAGCGCGCGCGTGCGCTCCGACTGCGAGCGGTCGCCGTGCATCGTTTCAGCCTGGATTCCCGCGCGGCGCAGCTCGCCCAGGAGCTTGTCGGCGCCGTGCTTGGTGCGCGTGAAGATGAGCACCGAATCGAGCGCAGCTTCGTTCTCCAAAAGGTGCAGAAGCAGCAACGTCTTGCGCGACTTCGGCACCGGATAGACGGCGTGCGTTACGGTGTTCACGGCCTGCGAGCGGCGCCCGACCTGAATGACAACGGGCTTGCGCAGATATTTTCGGGCCAGCGCCTCGACCTCCGGAGGCATCGTCGCGCTGAACAGCATCGTCTGCCGGTAAGGTGGAATTTCCCGGACGATTCGATTCAGCTGCGGAGCGAAGCCCATGTCGAGCATTCGGTCGGCCTCGTCGAGGATCAGGATCTCCAGATCGTCGAAGACCACGTTCTGCCGCTCCATGTGGTCGATCAACCTGCCCGGCGTTGCAACCACCATGTGCACACCACGCTTCAGCGCCTTTTCCTGCGGACCGAGTGCGACCCCGCCGTAGATATCGGCGACCTCGATGTCGGTGTGCGCGCCGTACTTCTCCACCGACGCGTGAACCTGCACGGCCAGCTCCCGCGTCGGCACCAGAACTACGGCGCGCAGACGCTTGGGTCCGCCAAGCAGCAAGTTGAGTGTTGGAAGGACGAACGCGGCTGTCTTTCCGGTGCCCGTCTGGGCTAGTCCCATCAGGTCGCGCCCTTTGAGCGCGAGCGGGATTGCTTCCCGCTGAATTGGGGTTGGGAGCAGGTACCCCGAATCCTCAATCGCTTGCATGAGCTCCGGGGCGAGCCCCAGCTCCGCAAAGCTCATCGCTACTTCTGCTGTTGCCGTCACTTTCTCCAATTCTCGTGTACGCGCCCCGGCGGGGCGCTCGAGCGAAATCTAACTCGTTGGCAACCCGTCAGGTACGCGCATGAACGCCAGCGTCTCTCTGTTCACCTCGTCGGAATGTGTCTCATTGGTCGCGTGGCCTGCTCCGCGAACGAGATGAAGCCGGGCGTTCGGTAGCGCCGGAAGTCCGTCACGCACGCAATTCCACGGGATCAGAGGGTCGGTAGTGCCCGTCACCACCAGGACAGGGAGCGTCAGCCGGGCGAGTAGTTCGTTACCCGCTGCGCCCCACCGCACGTTCCGGAGCAGCTCCAGTTGGGAACGCACGTAACCCTCGGTCTCGAGTGGGGCCGCATATTCCCGAACGTCCTCCGCTGTGGGAGGATGACGGCTGCCATAGACGATGCGGAGACCGAGTCGTACAAGCGCTGGGCCGACGACGCGTTCCAGCAGCGGCACCATGCGAACCGGGAGCACGGAGCCGGCATACACAATCTGCGAGCACCCGAACCCTATCGGACTCCACAGCGCGAGCCGCGAGATTCGGTGCGGCGTCTCGCCCGCTATTTGAAGCGCCACCCGCCCGCCGAGCGATTGGCCAATCACCGCCGGCGCCTCGAGGCCGAGCTTATCGAACAACTCCAGCGTTGTTCGCGCGAGTGAAAGGAGGGTATAAGCGTCGGGATTCCGGGGCTTTCCACTGTAGCCCTGCCCCGGCGGCTCGATGACGATCACCCGCCACCCGCCCACCACTAGCGCCGGGATGTTCCGTCGGAATGTGTAAGCGGTACATCCCCAGCCAGGCATCAACACGATCGCGGGCGCCTGGTCATCGCCAGCTTCCACGCACCTCGCCTCGAGGCTTCCTATGCGCACCCAGCGGACGCGCAGCCCATGAACGCCGGCGGGATATGGCGAGCCGCCCGTGCCTTGCTCGCGGGTCAGCGCGCCGTCCACGACCGCCTCGGCAGAGTTTGACGCTTTAAGCTCAGGCGAGCTGAATCGGCCGCCCTGCGAGCCTCGCAATGAGACCTATGCGGAAAGTCACGTCGCTCCACATGCGATTTTCGGTAAGATCGTCTTCGAGCGGATATGTGGCCCAGGCATAGGGATTTTCGCTTCGCCGGACGACCGTACCCTTTCTGGAGCGCCATACAAGATCCCCATCGCGCTGCGCGATCAACTTGTCGAGGATCGAATTCCAACCCTCGTTCTTTTGCAGAAAGCCGAGTCGAGCGGCTATTTCCAGCCACGTCAGCGCCCAGGGCAGGTCTGCCATGGCCGCCTGCAGGCTTGGCAGCGGATCGCCGAGCAGCAGGTGGGGCATTGCTACTACGCCACCGTCCACGGCAATGGAGGGCGCGGTACGCGGTACCGGTTGCGACAGGTAAGTGGCCAGACGGTCCATCAACTCGAAATTCTCGGTTCTGAAAATTGGCATGTGCGCCAGCATCAGGAGCATCCAGAACGATGGCGGCGACGCGTCCGGACTCAGCACGTGCTGATTTCCGGCACGAATCAGCGGAGATTCAGCCAGTGGTGTGCGAAGGAAATCGTTGACGGGCCCCACGATCCGGATTGCAGCGCCGCGTACACGGGGATCCTTGTTGTAGCCTGCTTGTGCCAGCACCGCCGTCGCCGCTTCCCGGAGCAGCGCGCGGGCTCGCGGAACCGCGTCCGGATCCGCTCCGCGCGATGGAACGAGCTCGTAGGCGAACGCCCGATCCTGGTCGAGGGCCAAAAGCCGGAAGAGGAGCCTCCGCGCCAACAATAGGGGCGGGGTGTTCATGTCCCATCCAAACTCCAGGAGCCGGCGCACGGCGTGAATCGTACCGACCCCCGCCAACTCGGTGCTGCGCCCATTGGGGGTGGTCATCATGGTGTTTCCCCAAACGCCGGTCGCGGACTGAGTGACTGCAAGAGCGATCGCAGTGGAGCTGGCATATCGCAGCCCTTCCAGCTCGGCGGGCGGAATATCAAGCCTCGCAACGTCGCAAATGGCGCGATACTGTATCGGTCCTGATGCGTTCCGGAGGATCCAGCGGAGCGGGAAAGCGACCGGTTCCAGCTCGGGCGGAGCTTCGAGAAGTGGCGAACCGACTTGGGGATCGGACACGGAATGGTATGGGAAACGGGAGTTGAAGAGCGTTCAGCGCGCACGCGCGGGAGCGTCGCTGTTCGCATCGGCAGAGGGTGTCTCTCCTCGAGGTCGCGCGCAAGGGGGCGGAAGCTCAAAAAACGCATGTAGCAAGTCGTGCTCGGGCTTGTGCCTGGCTCGATGCCGACCGCCCCACGGCCGGGGCAATGCGTTAAAATGCCGGAGCGAGACCGCATCGCGCTATGGCGTGCGAGCGTCGCCGCGCGGAAGCGCACCTTCCGAGCGAATCGAAAATCCGGAACGGGGAGGGATGTCATTTCATGCATCGGACGCGCGGGAGCTTGCGCCTCCTCACGAACGCGCCGGCCGGCGAGAGCCGCCAGGGCGGGCGTCTTGATCCCGACAGTTAGGCATCCGGCCGCCGGACGCGCGTGCCGCCGGCGAACACGACGCCGGCGCTGAAGTGCGCGGCGAATTTCTCGACCTGGACGGAGCGCGACTCTACTACTACGCGGCTGGCGTACGCGGTGAAGGGGAGCCGATCGTATTCCTTCACGGCTTCCCCACCTCCTCGCATCTCTGGCGGGACGTCGTCCCTCTGATGCCAGCCGGTCATCGCGTGGTGGTCATCGACCTGTTGGGATTCGGGCGCTCCGACCTGCCTAACGGTCGTGACGTGAGTCTGACCGGCCACGCAAACCGTGTGCGTCAGCTGCTCGACCAGCTCCGAATCGAGCGTGCGACGGTCGTCGGCCACGACATCGGCGGCGGCATTGCACTGCATCTCGCCGTCAGGCATCCAACGCGCGTCGCCAGGTTGTGTCTGGTGAACTCGGTTGGATTCGACGACTGGCCGACACGCGACGTCAAGATCGCCAAGGCCTCCCTTCCCCTCACCCGGTTCCTGCCGGCGACCTGGATACTCGGCGTGGTGAAGACCGACCTTCAACGCGGTTACGCCGAGCAGGAGCGAGGGCTGCATTCGATCGAACAGTACCTGAAACCTTTCGCCAGTGCCGAAGGCCGCGACGTGCT
>JBPCLX010000366.1:0-5323 GCA_051002815.1 Gemmatimonadaceae bacterium | reverse complement strand
ATACTGCTAGGCTTCCGCTTCGGCAGAGTGATCGACATGTCTCCGGCACCCCCGTCGCCCTTTCGGTTCTTCGACAAGCACACCTTCCCGACGCAGTCGCTCGCCGCTGGCCACGGCGTTCGCATCGTCCCCGGAGGATCGACCATCCGGAGAGGGTCGTATGTATCACCCGGTGTGGTGTGCATGCCGCCGATGTTCATCAACGTCGGCGCGTGGGTGGGAGCGGGCACGATGGTCGATTCGCATGCACTCATCGGATCGTGCGCGCAGATAGGCGCGCGCGTTCACGTGAGCGCCGCGGCGCAGATCGGCGGAGTGCTGGAACCCGTGAACGCCACACCGGTAATCGTCGAGGATGATGTATTCGTAGGCGGCAATTGCGGCATTTACGAGGGGACGATCGTCCGCGAGCGCGCGGTGCTGGCGTCAGGCGTCATTCTCACTCACGGCGTGCCGGTCTACGACCTGGTCCGCGAGGTGGTCTATCGCGGCGTGGACGGCGACCCGCTCGAGATTCCAGCCGGCGCGGTGGTGGTACCCGGGGCGCGAACGCTCGGAGGCGAATGGGCTCGCGCTCAGGGGCTCGCGGTGCAGACTCCGGTGATCGTGAAGTATCGTGACTCGGGCACCGATGCGTCCACCGAGCTCGAACACGCGCTTAGAGGCTGACGACTCATGACGAACTCCGATCCCCGCATGCGCGATGTACTCGGGCGCGATCTGGCATCGGGTACCGTCCCGCTCGTCGCGTTGATAGGCTTTCCCTGCGACGAAGGCGTGACCCGAAGCAAGGGAAGAGCCGGCGCATCCGGGGGACCAGTGGCCATTCGTCAGGCGCTGGGCCGTCTGACCCCAGACCCGGAGGCGGCGGACGCATTTCTCCGGGTTGCCCGCCGCACTGCCGACATCGGCGACATCGCGATGACCGGTGATCTCGAGCGGGATCAGGAACACCTGGGCGAGCGGATCGCGCCGCTTCTCCAGCAAGGCGTGCTGGTGATCGTACTCGGCGGTGGACACGAAACGGCCTATGGCCACTTTCTGGGATACGTGCACGCCGGGATACCGGTGAGCATCGTCAACTGGGATGCACACTGCGATGTTCGCGAGCCAATGCACGGTGCGAGTACCTCGGGCACCCCTTTTCGTCAGGCGCTGGAGCATCCATCGGGGATGGCCCGGCGCTATGCAGTTGCCGGACTGCAACCGCATTCAGTCGCCGCCTCGCACCTTACGTTCGCGAGAGCGCACGGCGAGACCGTCTGGCGTCGCGATGTGACCCGCGCCACCACGCTCAAGCTCTTCCAGGATCCGGATACGGCCATCATGGCGAGCTTCGATCTGGATGCGGTCGACCGCGTGGCCGCGCCCGGGGTGAGCGCGCCGAATACCGGTGGTTTGCCGGTCGAGCTATGGCTCGAAGCAGCCTATCGAGCAGGTGCCGCGCCCAATATCCGCAGTGCCGATGTGGTGGAGCTCAACCCCGAGGTAGACCGCGACGGACAGACGGCGGCGCTGGCTGCGCTTACCGTCTGGCACTTACTGAAAGGGGTGAGCGATCGGCTCGTTGCGGGGACTCGATCGCGAGCAGACGCGACGTGAGCCGCTGAACCTCGGCCAGCTTCACCACGTCCGAGCCCACCGCGGCTACCGACTGCTCGACTCGCGTCAGGCGGTCGGCCATTTCCTGAAGCGCATGCGGAGGCACATCGCGTCGATCGAATCGGTGCGCCAGCATGCGCGCGAACGGGCCGCCTATTACGACCACGATCATCCCGAAGACGAGCGTCTCCGCGATCTTGAGCAGGACGTACCCTTCGATCGGCACGGCTCACCACCTCCGGCTCGAGACCGTTCGCGCCGGGGAACAAAGGGGCGCGTTGATCCTACGTCGGCTCCAGCTCCTCGGTTTCGGTTGCACGGACGCGCGACGTGCGGCCCTCATAACCGTATCTGACCAGGAGAGGCCAGGTGAGCGACTCAACCAGCATCCGACTGCGGCGCGGCATCTTTTCCCGCCATTCGTCGTCCAACCGCAGCTCGAGATCGCCCCGTGCGGACCGGCTCTCGTTTCCCGCCACCGAATGAGCAGGAGTCACCGAAACGGTGCGCTCGCCTCGCATAGGCAGCGCGAGCCCAGGTTCGCCGACGAAACTCAGAATCCGCTCGAGTGTCGCGCGGGGCGACCGGATGAACGACTCGTAAGTCATTCGCATGTAGCGAGGATTCGACTCGGCGTTCCAGAATCGCTCCACGGCCGGATTCACGGCGAGCCAGTATCCCATGGTCTTGAGAACGCTTTGGGGCGGGATGAAAAGCTCGCCGGGCTTCACCTTGGTGCGTGTGAACGAGAATGCCACAGCCCGCGGGTCTCGCATCAGATGCAAGACGTAGAGTTCTACCGAAGGAAGCCTCGACAGCATTGCGCCGTACATCGGCCACTTCGAAGCATCGAGGATGAGCCGCGAACCCGTGGCAGGGGGAATGGCGGCGTACAGCCGGTCGAGGGCACCTAGAAACACATCCAGCTCCTCTCGCTCCCATGGAAATGCCACCTGTCGCATGGTCGGCGCGATGAGCCGCTTGTGCATCGAAAACTTCCAGCTCGACTTCGAGAGAACTCGCCGGTCGACGGCGTCCAGACCGCCGAACGCCTGGCCGAAGATGGACGACCACGAGGGACAGTTGCGAAACGGCTCGCCGCAGCCGCACATCCGCTCGAAGCCACGCTGCGCATCATGATCGCTGTTATACTCGTCCCAGACCCGGCGTACCTCGCCCACGTTGTAGAACCCTGGAACCTGACCGAGTACAACACCCAGCAGCGTGCTTCCACTTCGTCCGTTACCGGCGATAAAGAGAACTTTGACTTTGTCGGCAGCCATAGAGGTCCGAGAGAAAGCTGAATACGAATTCGAGTGGTGGAGCGAAGGGGCAAGCGCCGCGCCCCGTTCCTCCTACTGGACGCGCAAACACCGGCAGCGCATCGTAAGTCGCTGTGGGATGGGAAGCTGCGCAAGGCGAAAAGCATCAACGGCAGTGATCGGGAGCTCGTTGGCCGGACAGTTGCCGGGGTCCCGCGCAACCTCACGTCGTCGGTTCGCCACACACACGTTGCACAGCCGCAACGAACGGTACGGGCGATTCGACGCAACACCATGCCAGTAAAGGACCTGAAGAGGGCACACCGCTTGCCCGAGGAGCGAGTCGATGGATGCGCCGGGCTGGCGCGCTCGCATAACCAACGCTAATGGCAACGACTCCACTTACGCCAGCTGAAACTACTCCGCTCACGCGCATGACGGCGGGAGCCCCTGTGCCCGTGTCTCGGCCGACGCTGCGCGACTGGATTCAGCTCGTGCGGCCGCCGCAGTGGGTCAAGAATTTCTTCGTGATTGCTCCGCTGCTTTTCTCCGGCCGCGCGCTCGAGCCGTACTGGGCGGGACGCTCACTGCTCGCCTTTGCGATGTTCTGTCTTCTGGCGAGCACCATCTATCTGTGGAACGATGCGGCGGACGCCGATGCCGACCGCGCCCATCCGACCAAACGGCAGCGGCCAATTGCGTCGGGCCGAATTGCCAAGCGGCAGGCGATCATCGTCGGAATCGTGCTGCTCGCCGGGGCACTCCTGCTCGCGTGGCGGCTCGGGCCAGTGGTATTCGGACTCGCCGTCACGTACGTGACGCTCAACATCCTCTACACTTTGCGGCTCAAGGAAGTGGTCCTTCTGGATGTCTTCGCAATCGCCGCCTTCTTCCTGATTCGCCTGCTGGCCGGTTCTGCGGCGATCGACGTTCGCGCGTCGGTATGGCTGCTGCTTTGCGGCGGGCTTCTCGCTCTGTACCTCGGCTTCACAAAACGCCGGCACGAGCTCACGCTGTTAGGCGCCAGCTCCTCCGAGCACCGCAGCGTGCTGTCGCATTACAGCACCGGCTTTCTCGATCAGATGTCCTCGGTACTGCTCGCCGTCACCATCGTGTCGTACATCATGTACACACTCTCATCCGAGACCGCACGCCAGGTGGGCAACGACTGGCTGAGCTACAGCACCGTCTTCGTGCTGTACGGGGTATTCCGGTATCTCTACCTGGTACACAAGCGGAATGGCGGCAGTCCCACCAAGACGCTGCTCACCGACCGCTCGCTGCTCGTGACGGTCATTCTGTGGGTCGCATACTGTGGCTGGGTGATCTACTATCACACCGTCTGATGGCATCGTTGGGCGCAGCTTCCTGAAACTTGGCGCGGGCGAGATCATCGCCCGCGTCCTGGCGTTCGCGGGCAGCGTGTATCTGGCCCGGGCGCTCGGTGTGGAGATGTACGGCATCGTCGGCGTCGCGCTGGCGGTGCTTTACTATTTCGGCCGGCTCACCGACGCCGGACTCGATCTCGTCGGGATGCGCGAGCTCGCCAGCGACCGCGCGAGCGCCAAGCAGGTCGCACAGTCGGTGCTCGGTTTCCGGATCGCGCTGTCGGTCGTGCTGGCTACCCTCCTCGCCGCCGGCGCGCTGCAATGGCTGCCCAGCCCAGATGGCGCCGTACTGGCCGTCTTCGCTCTCACGCTGATTCCGATGGGCGCGAGCACGCGGTTCGTGCACCTGGGCTTCGAGCGCGGCGGTTATGCCGCCACCGCTCGCGTACTCGCCGAAGCCGTAATCCTGCTCCTGCTCGTGATTGGAGTGCAGTCGCCTGACGACGTGTTGCGGGTGCCAATGGTGCATCTGATCGGCCTGACGGTCGGCTCCGTGCTTCTGGCGTGGTGGATACGTGTCTACGGCATCCCCGTTCGCCCAAGGCTCGACTGGGCGGTACTCAAGCCGCTACTTCGCCGCTCGGTGCATGTGGTGGCCGCCGCTCTGCTTGGGCTGATCGCGTACAACTCCGATCTCATCATCCTGCGATTCACTCATGGCGCGGAGCTCGCCGGATACTATGCCGCCGCGTACATGCCTCTTAGCCTGGCCATAAATCTCGGTATCGCCTATCGACTCAGTCTTCTGCCGGCACTGGCGCGACTTTCGACATCGCCCGACCGGCAGGCCGAGCTCTATCACAACGGAATGGCGCAGGTGTTCGCGGTAGTGATTCCTGTCGCGTTATGCGGAATGCTGCTGGCGCCGGCGGCGATCGACTTCGCCTTCGGCGCGGAGTACGCGCCCGCCGGCCCCGTTCTTCAACTGCTGATCTGGGCCATTCCGCTGGCCCAGCTTCGTGAGCCGGCCACCGCGGCGATTCTCGCCGCGCGACGGGAGCACCGATTGCTGCATCAGAACGCCATCGGCACTGTATTGAATCTCGCACTCAACTTCACGCTCATTCCGCG
>JBPCLX010000365.1:0-3800 GCA_051002815.1 Gemmatimonadaceae bacterium | reverse complement strand
TCGAATACAGGGGTGCACGGCGCCAATCGCCTCGCATCCAACTCGCTGCTCGAAGGATTGGTGTTCGCCGAACGAGTGGCGCGCGACATGGAGGCGACTCCGATCCTCGGCGCTGAGCCTCCTGTGGTGGCGTGGGATGTACCCCCCCTCCCAGATCGTGGAGCCGCACAGGTCGCGGCCAATGCAGTGCGCGATTCCATGTGGCAGTTCGCTGGTATCAGCCGCACCGCCGAGGGACTGCGTGCATGCCGGCAGATTCTCGAGGACATCGAGTCCCGGCTTCCCCCCGGCGCAACGGAGGAGGTGAACATGGTGCAGGCCGCCCGGCTCATAGCCGATGCGGCGCTCTTGCGCGAAGAATCCCGTGGGGGCCACTACCGGAGCGACTACCCTCAGTCCAAGCGCACCTGGGGGGGGCGGAGGATTGTTTGGTGAGGCGGGACGCGGGAAGCGGGACGCGGGACGCGGGGCGCGCGGAATTGGCAATCGGGAATCAGGGCTCCCTCGTCCCTCGCCCCCCGTCTCACGAGTTTCCGTTTAATTTTCATCCGTGTCCCTTCAACTCCATGACCAGGTTCGGGCGCTGGCTCGCGAGCGCAACGCCGTCATTCTGGCGCACAACTACGAGCGCCCGGAGGTCCAGGACGTAGCCGACTTTGTCGGCGACTCGCTCGGGTTGTCGCGCGAGGCGGCCAGTACCGAGGCTGGGATCATTGTGTTCTGCGGCGTGCACTTCATGGCTGAGACCGCGGCGATCCTGTCCCCGCAGAAGATGGTGCTCCTGCCCGACATGGCCGCCGGGTGCTCACTCGCCGCTACGATCACCGCCGAGCAGCTTCGCGAGTGGAAGGCCGAGCATCCCGGGGCCATTGTCGTTTCGTACGTCAACACGAGTGCTGACGTGAAGGCGGAAAGCGACTACTGCTGTACGTCGGGAAACGCGGTGGAAATCGTGAATTCGATCCCCGCCGATCGCGAGATTCTCTTCCTGCCCGACATGTTCCTCGGCGCGCACGTGCGCCGGGTGACTGGCCGGCAGAACATGTTCGTGTGGATGGGCGAGTGTCATGTGCACGCCGGCATAACGCCGGAACACATCGGCCAGCAGCGCGCGCTGCACCCTGACGCGGAATTTCTCGTGCACCCGGAGTGCGGCTGCTCGACGAGCGTGCTCGAGGCCATGTCGGCCGGCGACGTGGAAGCCGAGGGCGTTCAGATCCTTTCGACCGAAGGGATGATCAAGCGTCCGGCGATCAGCGACGCGAATGAGTTCATCGTCGCTACCGAAGTGGGGATTCTTCACCGGCTGCGCCGCGAAAATCCCGGCCGCACTTTCCACGCGGCCAACGAGCGCGCCAGCTGCGCGTACATGAAGGTTACCACGCTCCCCAAGGTGCTTCGCTCTCTCGAGCGCCTGGAACATCACATCACCGTACCGCCGCAGATCGCCCACCGTGCCAGACGCGCAATCGAGCGAATGGTGTCGATCGGCGGCCCCAACCCGGCCCCGCTGCTGCCCGGCGGGGTGGATCCCGGAGAATGAGACGCTCCTCGAAAACCGTTCGCAACACGCCTGACGATCAGCAGCTCGTTGCCGCTGGCGATCCTCAGCGCTTTCCGCTTCGACGCGCCCAACTCGAGTCGGTTGTACGCGCGGCGCTGAAGGAAGACCATGCCTTCGACGACATCACCACGATCGCCACGGTGGCCTCCAACCGCCGGGCTCGTGGCATGATAGTGGCCCGCGCGGCTGGAATCATTGCCGGTACGCCGCTCGCGCTCGCCGCGTTCCGAATGCTCGATCCCAAGGTCGTCGTGCGCGTCGATGTGACGGATGGCGGGACCGTCGAGCCCGGCACGCCGATCATGTTCATCTCTGGGCACGCGCGGTCGCTCCTGTCGAGCGAGCGGGTGGCGCTCAACTTCATGCAGCGGTTGTCCGGTATCGCAACGCTCACGTCGCGTTATGTAGCCAAGGTGGCCGGTACCCGCGCACGCATCTTCGACACGCGCAAGACGACACCGGGATGGCGGCTGCTCGAGAAGTACGCGGTCCGATGCGGCGGCGGAATGAATCACCGCCTGGACCTGTCCGACGCCATCCTGATCAAGGACAACCATCTGGCCGCGCTCGAGGGCAACATCCCCCTCGCGCTCAAGCGGGTGCGCCGGCTGGCTCCGGAGGGTGCGCGCATCGAGATCGAGTGTGAGCGGGTCGAGCAGGTGCGCGCGGCACTGGACGCGGGCGCCGATGTGGTGTTGCTGGACAACATGACTCCGGAAGAATTGAGCGAGTGCGTGGAGCTCGCCCAGGGACGCGCACTCACCGAGGCGTCAGGCGGCATCAATCTGCAAACGGTACGACGTGTCGCCGAGACCGGTGTGGACTGGATCTCCATCGGCGCGCTGACCCACTCGGCCATCTCGCTGGACATCGCGCTCGACTTCGAGACCGTCCGATGAACAGCGTGGCCGTGCTCATCGTAACCGCTCTCATGCTCGGCGCCCAGCATACGCTGGCGCCGGATCACGTCGCGGCCGTTTCGGTGTTCGCCAGCCAGCGTCCGTCGTGGCAGCGCGCGTTAGGACTGGGTGCGCGATGGGGTATTGGCCACTCCATGACGATCGTGCTGCTGTGGAGCGCGCTCGTCTGGTCCGGCGCGCACGTGCCTGCTGCCTGGAATTCCTCGATCGAGCGGCTGGTCGGCGTCGTGCTGGTGCTCGTCGGCTGCGCCAGCGTCTGGCGTGCCGCGCGATCGCCGCGCCGGTGGCATGAGCACGACGGCGTGAGGCACGCGCATCCACCTTCGGTCAGCGGCGTGCGGCACGACCGCGATCATCGGGCGTTGATCGGCATCGGCATGCTGCACGGCGTCGCCGGTACCGGCGCGCTGGTCATTGCAATCCCGCTAGGCGCGGCCGGATCGCCCGCCCGCTCGATGGTGTTTCTCGCCTCGTTTGGCATAGGGACGATCATGGCGATGTCCGTCTTCGCCGCCGCCGCCGGTGCGGTGTTCGGCCGCGCGGCGCGGCGGTCGTCCGCGATGGAACGAGTGCTGGGATTTGTAGCCGGCGCCGGCAGCATTCTCGTCGGCGTGTGGTGGTGGGTTGCCGCCGGCGCCTGACAAATCCTTGGTGCCGTGGCTCCCGCGATCAGTATCTTTGGCTAGGAAATTGGAAATAGGAAATAGGAGATAGGGGTCTTCCGGCTTTCGAGTGGGTGGTCGTGGATTGCTGCCGTTCACAACTCCGCAATGTTTAACGAGGAGGTCGCGGAGGTTTCGCGGAGGACGCAGAGATTTTCAGGCTCGGGGGGGGGGCAACGTCGGATATTCTGGGGCTTTTTCAGGGATCTCAGAGAGCCGTCGTTGAGATGCACCACGCGAATGTTGATCAACAGCCCGAATCAGGCGGCTGTTCAATTCCAACAAGGACAGCAGTAGGGACGCTGCGTCATATTCTCTGCGACTTCCGCGTAACCTCCGCGCCCTCCGCGTTGAAGTGCGTACGGTCTGTCGCAGCGATGCCTGTCGGGAGATCAGCAGCTCGACACCACCCACAGCATTCCCGGAAGACCCGAAATAGGAACTAGGAATAGGGAATTGGGAATCGGGAAACCGAACTCACCAGTGCGGAGTTGCGCCCGACTATTCCATAACGGGCAATGGTGACGGCAGCTGACGACTTTCAGCGCAATCGCGCCGCGTTCTCCAACTGCTCTCCCAGCTTCCCAGGGTCCGTTACCGGTGCATCGCAGGAATGGCTGCGGCAGACGTATGCTGTTGCGCGGCCGTCGCGGG
>JBPCLX010000364.1:0-3502 GCA_051002815.1 Gemmatimonadaceae bacterium | reverse complement strand
ACGGCGATCGTCGTCGCATCGCCGGCGCGGAACACGCTGGCGTTCGACGGAGCGGTAACCGATACGACCGGCGCGTTGAGCTCGTAGGCGACCACCGACGCGCCGCCCGTTTCCGACCGGTTCCCGGCACCGTCGAGTGCAACAGCTCTGACATCGAGCACCGAGCCGCTCTGAATGCCGGCGAGTGGGATATCGAACGTTCGCGTGAGCCGGGGGGTAGCGCTGGTGAACGTGGTATCCATGAACACCACGCCATCCACCGATATCACGACCTGTTTCAACGAGAGATTGTCGCGCGCATCGATAGTGACCCTCATCGGTGCGTTGATGTCCACCGAGTCATTCACCGACTCCACGCTGATCGTGATGCTCGGCGCGAATTGGTCGAGCCCGGTGGTCTCGCGTCGCGCGTCGCAAGCGACGAGCGTGCCGAGGGCAAGCGCCGCCGTAGCGGCGCGCATGAAGTTCCGCATTAATGCCTCTAAAGCCGGTTAGCGACCCGACGGCGGGCCGAGCTGCTCGCCGTCGTCCACGATATGTGGGGTGACGAGGATCAGCAGGTCGCGCTTCTCCTCTTGGCGGCGCGTGGTACCAAACAACCGACCGATCAGCGGGAGATCGACGAGGATCGGAATGCCGGATTTGGAGGTCGATACCTGAGTGACCGTCAGTCCGCCGATTACCGCCGTTTCGCCATCGCCAACCAGCAGCTGGTTCTTTGCTTCCTGCTTCTGGAAGGTGAAGCCAAGGTCGGACGCGGCGGCAACGAGATTCGATCTCTCGCTATGCAGCTGCATGAGAATCTGGCGATTGCTGGTGATGTGAGGAGTCACGCGCAGAATAATACCGGTCTCCTTGAAGGTGACCGTTGCGCGGGGCACGTTCGCGCCTTGCGCCCCTCCCTGGCCGCCGGCACTCGAGAGGTCGATCACGCGGATCGGCGTCTCCTCACCAACGAGAATACTTGCCTCACGATTGTCGAGCGTCACGATGCTCGGCTCCGCCTGAATGTCGGCGAGCCGCACTTCCTGCAAGGCGTCGAGGAACGTCGTCAGGTCGAACTTGCCGATCGCGGCGGAGAAGACGAGCTGCAGCGCCGGCTGAACCACACGCGCGTTGGCGTTGGCGATCGCCGACAGCGCGTTGCCGCCGAGATCGATGATGTTGACGTTCTCGTTGAACGGTGTACCGCCGCCGGTCCCATCAGGCACGCCATCGCCATCGCTGTCGATCGGCGAGAACGTGGAGGGATCGGGACGCTGCACCAGCTTGTTGAAGAACTGCTTCTGGCTTCCGAAATCGTAGGTCAGACCGAGGTCTTCGATATCGGTGCGATTGACGAAGATGATCTTCGCCTTGATCGCCACCTGAGGTGTACGAATATCGAGCTCGGAAACGTACTGAAGAATTTCGGCGAGACGCGACGGGACATCAGTGATCACGAGTCGGTTGGTCGCCGTATCGGCGGAGACCGATCCGCGCGTCATGCACCCGCTTTGTCCGGCGATCGTCGGGGTTCCCGAAGCAGCCGCTGCACCGAGGCAATCCTTGGACAGCAGCATGGTGATCGTCTCGACGAGCGATCCGGCGCGGGCATAGTTGACAGGCAGGATCCGGGTCGTCAGCGGTTCGAGAGCCTGCTGAGCGGCGATGTTGGCATAGCTGTCTACCGTAATGATCCCGGAGCCATCGGTCTGCGCGGCGAGTCCCTGGGACTGCAGGATCGCGCGCAGTGCGACGTCCCACGGCTGGTCGCGCACTTCGGCCGTCACCTGACCGGCGACGCCTTTGCCGACGACGATCGTGCGTCCGGAGAACGCGGCGAACGCGGCGAGCACGTCACGAATATCGGCATCCTGATAGGTCACCGTGATCCGCGGCTGCTGCGACTGCTGTACGGTCTTTGCAGCGATGTTCGACGCACGCGCAACCGTCAGCTTCGCCGGCGCGGCCTCGGGAATCTTGATCTCGGGTGCGGCGGCATGCCAGGCTGTGAAGGTGGCGGCACCGCCCATGATCGCGATGCGAACCTCTCCATCCCCGCGCGTCACTGTATAGTCGCGTTCCGAAGCCAGGTCGATCACGATCCGAACCACATCTTCCTGATATTGAGCTACGCGCACGTTACTGACGCCGCCACGAGCGACGCGGTCGTACAGCCGCGGCGGCATCGTCAGGCGGGCGCCACGGACGTCGAGCACGACACGCGGTGGCGTGCCGAGCGTGAAGTCCGATACCTCGACATCACCGCCGACGCCGATGATCACCTCGGCACGACCTGCCGCGGAGACGACGCTGAGCGCCGTGACTTCCCCGGTACGCTTGTTGTTAGGGGTGATCGCATGTGCGGCCGGAGCCACCGCGCTCAGCGCGAGCGCCGCGATCCCCGCAAGACTCCAAAACCGCCTCATGGCGTCCTCGCAGTGGTAGAATCGTTAAGCGCCAGCGTTTCCTGGCGGCTTTCTCCAAACTCCAGAATCGTGAACGTCACCGACTTCGGCGAAATGCGGGAGACCCGCATGCGGCCAAGTTGCTGGCCGACGCGCACCTTGTACTGCTCGTTGGTATTGATATCGCGTAGCACCGCGCGCGAGTCGCCGGACGCGTCGTAAACCACGACCGAGAGGCGAAGGTCGCTCATCATTGGCCTGAGCTCGCTCGAGCTCATGAGCGAGATGAACGGATCGCGGCGCCCTTCCCTGGCATAGTCGAACGCCTCACGCTCAATGCTGACCTGGTTGCGCCCCGAGCCAGGACGCCGTGCAACCGCCGGAGCGGTCGTCACTACCGGGGTCGAATCGGTAGTCATTGCCACCGTTCGCGCCGGCGTGCTGGACTGAGCGGGCAACGCGATGGGCATCGCCACACAGGCGCCTATCGCAAGTGCGAGACTTATCGTGTACTTCATTCGCGTGCTCCAAGGTCGTCGATGGGCATCGGCGCACCGTCATCTAGCGGCGAGCGCCTTGCGACGTAGGTTTGAATCTGAAAGCGGGCTTCAATGTCGGCTTCGCGCTTCACTCCCCGGTTTCTGCTCGGGGCGCTCGAACCAGCCGGCGGAACGAGCTTGAGGTTTACCGGCGAAATGATTCGCGTGAGGCCCCCGACGTTGGACAGGAATGCGGCGAGCTCGTGATAGCCACCGATCACCCCGATGTTGTAGCGATGCGTGTCGAACTGCGGTCCTTCGACGACGGGTTGCGGATCGACCGAGGCGATATCCAGCCCTTCGCGCCGCGCGGCCGTCGAGACCTGCTCCAGCAGCGCCGGCACTTCGTTCGACTCGGGAATCAGCGTGCGCAGCAGTACGAGATTGTCCTTGGCAAGCGACAGCTCTGAGCGCATCTGCTCCACGCTGCCCTTGGCCAACTCGCTGCGTGCCTTCTGGTTCTCTTCGACGAGCAGTTCGAGCCGGGCCTGCTGCGCCTCGAGCTCCACTGCCTTGCTCTGATACGGGAAGTACCAGAACGCGCCGGCGGCGAGGACCGCGATCGCGGCGACG
>JBPCLX010000363.1:0-6442 GCA_051002815.1 Gemmatimonadaceae bacterium | reverse complement strand
GCAGCTGACGACTTTCAGCGCAATCGCGCCGCGTTCTCCAACTGCTCTCCCAGCTTCCCAGGGTCCGTTACCGGTGCATCGCAGGAATGGCTGCGGCAGACGTATGCTGTTGCGCGGCCGTCGCGGGCAGTACGGCCGGCAAGCAGTGCCGGTGAACCGTTCTCCGCCGAGCCGCCGGCCAGCACGAGCGCCGGCAGATAGCGGCGGGCCGCTTCGCGAGCCAATGCCTGAAAATCCGGTGATTCAGGATCGCCGGCGATCGCCAGCTCGACCGCGCCGAACGCGGCCAGCTCCGCGGCACCGAGCAGGTGTCCGAAGGCGGTCGGGTGCCGCTTCATGGGATCGGCGAGTGCCTCACAAACGAACACCGCGCGCCTTCGCAGCTCGACCTCGGCGGTGAGCTCCGACACTCGCAGCAGCAGTTCGACGGCGAGGGAAGTGCCGGACGGGACCGCGTTGTCGGTGATCTCGCGCGGACGGGTGATCAGCGTCTCGTGATCGCTTGCCGTATCGAAGAAGGCGTTCACGGTGTCGTCCCAGAACCACGCCACCGCCGAGTGCGCGAGGTCCACCGCGCGCCGCATCCACGCGGCATCGAACGTCAGCTCGTACATACCTAACGCGGCAAGACCGGCGGCCGCGTGGTCCTCGAGCATGCCATTGATTCGAGTGACGCCATCCTTGTGAACGCGAAACACCCGGTCGCCGCGTACCAGCTCACGAAACATGAAGTCGGCGTTGGCGAGGGCGAGCTCGCGCGCCTGCGGCTGGTCGAGCGTACGCGCCACCTCGGCCAGCGCCCGCAACATCAGCGCGTTCCATCCGGCGAGGATCTTCTCGTCGCGCGCCGGCCAGATCCGCGCGGCGCGCGCGGCGTACAGCGTCTCGCGAATCTGCACCAGCTGTTCGTGCAGCGTCGCGACCGGAATCCCTTCGCGCGCCGCAACGACCGCTGCATCGGCCGTAACATGCAGAATGCTCCGCCCCTCGAAATTTCCGGTTTTGGTAACGCCGTAGTACGAAATGGCCCGCTTCGCGAGCTCGGCTCCCAGCAACTCGTGCAGCTCATCTTCCGTCCAGACGTAGAAACGTCCTTCCTCCCCCTCACTATCGGCATCGAGCGAAGCAAAGAACCCGCCCGACGGAGACGTCATCTCGCGGCCGACCCATGCGACAGTTTCGTCTACCACTCGCCGGATTTCCGGGCTACCGGTTGCCTGACTCAGATGCGCCCCCAATCGGAGCAGCAATGCATTGTCGTAGAGCATCTTCTCGAAGTGGGGCACCAGCCACTGAGCATCCACGGAATACCGTGCGAAGCCACCGCCTATCTGGTCGTAGATGCCCCCGCGCGCCATTGCGCGGAACGAATCGGTGGCGATCTCAAGCGCCCGCACGTTGCCAGTGCGCCGCCAGTAGCGGAGAACAAAGTCCAGGGCCATGGTTTGCGGGAATTTCGGCGCCCCTTCGAAGCCACCGAAGCGGGAGTCGAATCGCTGGGCAATCTCGCGAAACGCCGCCTCGAACAGTGCGGCATCCAGTGTTCCCGATGCGCCCGTCGCCTGGTGCGCCACCTCGTAGATCCGGCGGAGCTGCTTTGCGCCCTGCTCGACGTCGCTGCGCCTGTGTCGATAAGCATCGGCGACGGCGTTCAGCACTCGCGGAAAGGAGGGGAGGCCGTGCCGGTCCTCCGGCGGAAAGTAGGTTCCCCCATAAAACGGTGAGCCATCCGGCGTGAGGAACACGGTCATCGGCCAACCCCCTTGTCCAGTCAATGCCTGAACTGCGGCCATGTAAATGGCATCGACATCGGGCCGTTCCTCGCGATCCACCTTCACGTTCACGAACAGCCGGTTCATCGTTTCGGCGATTCCCGCATGCTCGAAGGATTCGCGCTCCATCACGTGACACCAGTGACATGCCGAGTAGCCTACACTGAGCAGGATCGGCTTTTCTTCCCGCCGCGCTTGCGCAAACGCCTCGTCGCCCCACGGGAACCAGTCCACCGGATTGTGCGCGTGTTGCAGCAGATATGGGCTCGTCTCACCGGCCAGCCGGTTGGCTGGGCGCGGAGCATCGGTGGCGGGATCGTGTGGTGGAGGCATGTCGATCGGTGCGCGCAAATTGTGGTCCGTGAAAGAAGTGCGAACTGCGAAGTGCGAAGGTCTGCCGTCTGGCAGGCCCCCAATATCAAGATTGGAGTACTCCGCTCCTGATTCGGGGTGCTGCGGATATCTTCATGGCGGGCTGGATTAGATGTTCCTATCTGCTCATTCCCAATTCCTGGTCTTCCGGCTTTCGAGTGGGTGGTCAGGGTTGCTGCCGTTCACAATTCCGCAATTCTTAACGCGGAGGTCGCGGAGGTTCGCGGAGGACGCAGGAATTCCGGGGTCGAGGGGTGTTCGACGGATATTCCTGAGTTCTTCAGGGATCTCAGAGAGCAGTTGAGATGCGCGCCGTGAACGTTTGCCAACAGCCCGAGACACATCGTTCTCCATTTCAGCGAGGACAAGGGTAGGACACTGCGCCATATTTTCTGCGCCCTCCGCGTTAAAATGCGGACGTTCTGACGCAACGATGGCCTGTCGCGAGATCCGCAGCTCGCAACTACCCACTGTACTCCCGGAAGACCCCCAATTCCCAATTCCCAATTCCTGATTCCTAATTCCTGATTCCCAATTCCCGAGTCCCTACAATGACCCCCACTCTAGCGCCCGAGCTCGAGACCTACTTCGCCCAACATCGCGCGCGTTTCGAGGAGGAGCTGTTCGATTTTCTCCGTATCCCGAGTGTCAGTGCACGCAGCGAGCACGATGCGGATACCGCACGTGCCGCCTCGTGGTTGGCAAATGCAATGCGGACCATCGGTCTCGAGACGGAGGTGATGCCCACGGCAGGCCACCCGGTGGTACTTGGCGAATGGCGCAACGCCGGCGCTGACGCGCCGACGGTGCTCATCTATGGGCATTACGACGTGCAGCCAGCGGAGCCGCTCGAGCTGTGGACTACGCCGCCGTTCGAGCCGGAGATACGTGATGGGCGCGTGTACGCCCGAGGCTCCGTGGACGACAAGGGGCAGCTCTACCTGCACATCAAGGCGCTTGAAGCCCATCTCGCCGCTCGCGGCTCGCTGCCTGTTAACGTGATCGTGCTGGCGGAAGGTGAGGAGGAGGTGGGCAGCGAGCATCTCGCGGACTTCGTTGAAGCGCACGCCGACAGGTTGCGCGCCGACGTCGTAGTGATATCCGACTCTTCGATGTTTGCGCCGGGACTTCCGTCGCTCCTGTTCTCGCTGCGCGGGCTCGCCTATCTCCAGATTGACGTGCAGGGCCCGGATCGCGATCTACACTCCGGCAGCTACGGCGGGGCGGTGGTGAATCCGGCCATGGCGCTGGCCCGCATTCTCGCTACGCTGCACGACTCCGACGGCCGCATAGCTGTAAAGGGTTTCTACGAAGGAGTGCGCGACTGGGGAGATGCGGTGCGCGAACAGATCCGTTCGCTTCCATTCGTCGAAAGCGCGTTTCGCGAGGAAACGGGCGCCGTGTCGTTAGGGGGTGAGCGGGGTTTCAGCGTGCTCGAGCGCTTG
This sequence comes from Gemmatimonadaceae bacterium, assembly GCA_051002815.1. Lineage (GTDB taxonomy): Bacteria > Gemmatimonadota > Gemmatimonadetes > Gemmatimonadales > Gemmatimonadaceae > JALZIF01. The sequence goes on along the minus strand of JBPCLX010000363.1, from coordinate 2,853 downwards.
TGGACGCGGCCAACCTGCGAGGTCAACGGCCTGCTGAGCGGCTACACCGGCCAGGGCGCGAAGACCGTATTGCCGGCCCACGCGATGGCCAAGGTCAGCTTCCGTCTCGTTCCGGATCAGGACCCCGCACAAATCGCGAAACTGGTGCGCGCGCACGTCGCCCGCGTCGCGCCCGAAGGCGTGCGTGTCGAGGTGCAGGAGCTGCATGGTGGGCGACCGTGGAAGGCGGAGCCGAGCGGTCCGTTGTTCGAGGCGGCGCGGCGCGCGTTGACCGCCGCGTTCGGCCGCGAGCCCGTGCTCACTGGCGAGGGCGGCTCCATTCCCGTCGTCGGCGACTTCGAGCGCATCCTTGGCGCGCCGGTGCTACTGCTCGGGTTCGGGCTTCCCGGTGAGAATGCCCACGCACCCGACGAATGGATGAGCCTGGACAACTTCGAGAAGGGCATGCGGGCCATCGCCGTTCTGTGGGACGAGATGGCCGCCGCCGGCCGCAGCGCCTAACGCCTCGGCAGGCTCGCCGTCATCCGCCGCCCCGGCCGAACACCGCTTCGAGCCGGGTGGCCTGCACGATCTGCTCCGCCTGCGAGTACACCGCTTCGGCGCGCGCCGTCTCTCCCTGGCGGGTCAATCCCTCGGCGATGAGTACGGCCGTATTCACGTAGATGAACGGGATGTTGGCCGACGCGCGATCCATCCAGTCGTCGAGCCGCATCAGCGCGGTGTTGCCGCGATATGACTGCTCCCATAACGCCGCTGAACGATTCACGTCCACCCAGCCCTCGCCGCGCACCAGAGCGAGTCCTGGCCCCTCCTCGATCGGCGCGGGCATCACCTTGCGCACCATCCCCTGGGTCAGCATGTACGGCTCCAGCCCGAGTGTTTCCGCGTAACCTCCCGTCGAACGGGCGATGAACAGCGGCCTCTCCGGAAAACTGTCCTTGATGATGCTGAGTACCACCAACTGGTCACGCGAGACCACACCGGGCTGGATCGTCGCCACCAACGAATCCTTACGCATCTGCGCTGGTTCGCGAAGTATCATGTAGGGCGGCAGCGATTCCACCGCGGCCAGCGGAACGGCGATCGGCGGTCCATCCGGAATCGGCCACTCACGGTCACGATACACCGCCGGGCCGGTGTCCACATCGTACGGGTAGATGGGACGCCGGATCATCTGACGCACGTACCAGTCAGTGTTGAGAAGCGACGTGACGGCAACCGTCACATCGCGCCGGACCCCCTCCACCTCCTGCGCATACCAGAGCGGATACGTATCGTTATCGCCGCCGGTGATGAGCACCCCGTAAGGCTCCACCGAGTTCAGCACGTCGATTGCCCAATCCCGTGCCACCGTGTCGTCGTTGCGCGGCGCATGGTTGGCGTTGAGCACGAGAGGCACGAGCCCGATCAGCAATACGGGAGAGGCCACCGCCCACGCCCACCTCGCCTGCGTCAGCTCGCGTCCGCGTGCGACCGCCTCGGCCAACCACGCCCAGAACGTCGCCAGCGCGAGCGCGATCCAGACTCCTAACGCGGAGAAGCCCCACAGGAAGAAATAGTCCCGGTCGCGTACCTCGGCCAGTAGCGAGGGATCCATGCCAGGCAATCGCGCCTGGGTCCAGCCCAACTTGAAGTTCAGCAGAAATACGAACAGCATCGTTACCGTGAACACGAACGGCCCGAAAAACCAGAACGACTTCGGATCCCGCTTGTAGTGCACGTAACCGCCGAAAAGTCCCAGCCCCAGAAAGAGCAGAGCCAGCGCCTGCTGCACCGCCTGATGCTGCATGTGGAGATCGCGCACCCACTGCCACTTCCAGTACAGCCACCACATGCCCACCTGCTTGGCGAATGGTGCCTGACGCTCGAGCATCTTCGGCTTTGGATACTGCGCGCGGTTGAAATGCTGCGTCCACAGGGTGAGCGTCTTGGCGCTCATCACGCACTCGGCGTTCATCTCAGTGAGGCAGCCGGTCGTCTCCCCCATGTTGATCTCGGGAAAATGCGCGGCCCGGATGGGCTGCATGACGAACGGAGTCAATCCGAGCAGCAACGCCCCCGCACCAACCGCGAGCAGCCGGGGACGCAAAACCGTTCTCGGCCGGATCATCAGGACGGCAACCGCAACCGCGGGCGCAGCCAGAATGCCGCCCATGTGATTGGCGTAGCCAAGTCCAATCAGGTAGGCCACGAGGATCAGCTTCCGGTCGGCGCCTGGTGCGTCGGGATCATCTCCCCAGCGCACCATGAGCCAGGCGATCGCCGCGAACCCGGCCAGCGTGATCGTGTACACCTTCTCACTAACGACCGACTGGTTCCAGACGGTGAACGTCGTTGCGCTCACGATGGCGGCTAGCGTGCCGACCAGGATCTGCTGCCAGCGAGCGGCGAGAAACCGGCGGGCCACCCGTTCGGCGATCAGGAACCACACACCGGCGGCCGACGCGCTGGCCAGCGCCGCGAGAAGATTCATTCGCTGCGCCGGCGTCGGTGCGATCGGAAGAATCGCAAACGTGCGGCCCAGCATCACGAACACCGGGTTACCCGGCGGATGTGGCGTACCGAAAGTGAACGCGGCGGCGATGTATTCGCCGGCATCCCACATCGCCACCGTTGGCGCCAGCGTCACCACGTACAAAGCGAAAATTGCCGCGGTTACTATTCCGGCGGCGAGATAGCTCGGCCGCTGGTCAGTGGTCGTCGATGGCATGCCAGGGAGAAGAACGGAGAAGGCTCGCGGGGGAGGGGCCGCCCTGCGCCACTCCAATCCGCCAATTCAGGGACCGCCCTGAAACTCGCTCTGCACTCTGCAGAACAGAAGGGGGCTCACGCTGGAACTCAGTACCTCTCGCG
>JBPCLX010000362.1:0-3078 GCA_051002815.1 Gemmatimonadaceae bacterium | reverse complement strand
CGGCTGTTTCGCCTCCCGTACGGAGATCAGGGACTCATCGTCTCCCGGGCAATCTACGACGCCGCCGGTGGCTACCGCGATCTCCCATTAATGGAGGATGTCGCGCTCGTGGATGCGCTGCGAGCAGTGACAGTCGTTGGCGCGCTGCGCGCTCCGCTCCCGGTGTCGGCACGACGCTGGGAACGCGACGGCCCGCTCACGCGGATGCTGCGCAACTGGCAGTTGATGCTAGCGTACAGGCTCGGCACATCACCCCACCATCTCGCTGCCCGCTATCGACCGCACGGTGACTCGCCGTCGGTGGGGCACGACTCAGCCGTCCGTGGCTGAGTTCTCGGAGCTGTCGCTCCGTTACCGCCTTCAGATGGCCGCCTATCGATGGCGCCGGATAGAGACGTTGGCGTGGACGCCATTGCCCGTTCCGTTGAGAAAGGCAAGAATCGGCCTCGTCACGACCGCGGGGCTGTTCCAACCGGGGATCGATGAGCCGTTTCGTAAGGTTCGCGGCGGCGACTTCGGCTTTCGTATCATTCCGGACGACGCGCACCTGCCGTCGCTCGCCATCGGACAGACCAGCGAGGCGTTCGACCGCCAGCCGCTGGAGGCCGATCGGAACGCGGCATTGCCGATCGAGCGGCTGCGCACCCTCGTCGCGCGCGGCACCGTCGGATCCTCGGCGCCGCGCCACCTGAGCTTCAACGGGTCGATTCCCGCTCCCGGGCGGCTCGTGCGCGAGAGCGCGCCACAGGCAGCGCAGGTTTTTCTCGATGACGGTGTACAGGCAGCGCTGCTCGTTCCCATCTGACCGCTGTGCACTCAGTCCGTGGGACTGATCGCCGGGGTACTGGAGGGGCTGGGGATCGCGACGGTCTGCATCGCGCTCGTCAGGTCGGTCGCCGAATTCGTCGGACCACCGCGGGCGCTGGCGGTCCCGTTTCGCTTCGGTGCCCCGCTGGGCGAGGCAAATGATGAAAGCGGACAACTCGGCGTGATTGCCGCTGCGCTGAGCATGCTCGAAGAGCCGGGTCCCCCACCGCTCCTCCGCGACTACTCACGCGTGGGCTCCACCTAACCAGTCTTCGCGCGCCAGGCAAGCCAGTCGTCCACCGTGTCAATATCGCGCCGCTCGGCCAGCAGGTGCACCGTGAGTCCGAGCGTGCGTCCGCGGTCGAGGGTAACGCGCAGCGTTTCGGGCGAGCTCCACGGCACGTCCTCGAACAGAGCCGCATGGAGGCTCGACATCCCGATGAGATAGTATCCGCCGTCGCTGGCCGGCCCGAGCACCAGGTCGGACGAGGCGAGATTGGCAAACGCCTCCTCGACGACCGATGCGGAAATTTCGGGACAATCGGTGCCGATGATGACGACACGATCCGCGCCTCCCCGAATCGCCCGATCGATCGCGGCGGCCATCCGGGCGCCGAGATCGCCGCTGGCTTGAGGATGCAGCGCGACCGACGTCCCGAGCCAGCCCTGCATCGCTCGTTCGCCATCGGCCGGCGCATAGGCGACTTCAACGGAGAACGTCGCGGGCTGACGGACGCGACCGATGACATGATTGGCCATGACGACGTAGGCATCGAGGGCGGCGGCGTCGCCGATGCCGGCGGCGAGGCGCGTCTTGACGCGTCCTGCCTCCGGGACACGGGCGAAGATGATGAGCACGTGACGGTGGTCGCTCATGCCAGACGGGTGTACAAGACGAGGTCCGCGGATCGGCTGGAAGTTCGCCATGAAGGGAGGTCGGCGAACGTGGCATCGCAGTCTAGCTGGCGGGCGTTGCCGCGGTCCATGGAACTCCGCTCGGACGGTGGATTACGTTTTGGCGATGGACTTCACGATACGATCCCCATGTCACTGACGCCCGAGGAGCCGTCGGCTCTGGAATGCGCCGACGCGATGCGTCGGCTCTGGGATTATCTCGATCGGGATCTCGCGGAGGAGGATGCCGATGCGATCGAACGTCATCTCGCCGTGTGTGCGCAATGTCGTCCGCATGTGGTGTTCGGGCGTCGCTTGCTGCGCGAGATCGCGGCCGTGCGACCGGTGCACGACGCGCTGCCGTCGCTCCGCGACCGGATTGTGGGCGCGCTCGCAGGACTCGAGTCGGCGGAGATTGCATCAGCGGCGGGTGCGACAGCGGGACACCAGTTCGCGGCCGATTTCGCCGCCGTTATGCTGCCGCATCTCGATGCGGTCGCGCGCTTCTCGTTATCGATGACGAGAGATCGCGCGGACGCCGATGACCTGGTGCAGGAAACCTATCTCAACGCGTTTCGCGGTTGGCACACGTTCAAGCGGGACCGCGATGCGCGCCGCTGGCTGTTCACCATCTGTCGCAATGAGTTCGTGGGCGGCCGTGCCGCGCGAGCCGCCCTGTTCGAGAGCCACGACGGGGACATCGACGCGCTGCTGGCGGTACGCGGTCACGCCGATGCGATGGCAAATGGGTTTGGTGCGGTCTTCGAGGAGTTCGATGTGGGTCCGGCCATTGGGCGGGCGATTGGCCGACTTTCCGAGCCGTATCACAGTGTGCTCGTGCTGGTCGATCTGGAGGGGCACACGTATCGGGAAGCCGCTGAGGTTCTCGGAGTACCTGTCGGGACGGTTCGCTCGCGGCTGTTCCGGGGACGCCGCATCATTCAGGAAGCACTCCTTGCGCACGCCGAGGATGCGGGACTTGTGCGCCGCGGGACTCGCTAATGCGAGCACGTGCATGAGTTACCGGACCACGAGCATCTCCACGCGCAAGATGAGCATCACCTGCACGAGTATGCCCCCGACGATGACATGACCATGACTGACCGGATGCGCGGCGGCCCAGCGGCCGGCACCACGCGCGCGCTCTCTCTTCGATTGGCGCTCGTGGCTTGCGGTCTCGCGATACTGCTGGCGCCGAGCAAGGCGCTCGCTCACGGCGTGGCCGCGGGCGACAAGGGGTACATCCAGGAGATCGTCGGCGTGAACCTGATTCCCTTCGCGTATCTCGGGGCAAAGCACATGGTGACCGGCTACGATCATCTGCTCTTCCTGCTCGGCGTCATCTTCTTTCTGTACCGGCTGAAGGACATTGGCGTC
>JBPCLX010000361.1:0-4133 GCA_051002815.1 Gemmatimonadaceae bacterium | reverse complement strand
GTCAACTCGGGATCGGCATCCCGCCACGCACTCCGCACGCGAGCCGAGTAGATGACCGCGCTATCGGCCTCGCCCGCCTGACGGAACGCGAGTGCCATCAGGTAGTCGAGTTCGCTTCTCGTCATGTGGCGGGCCATTGCATCGAGCGGAGCGGCGTACGCGGGCAACACGCAGAGTGCCGCCGGCGCACCACTGAATGAGCGCTGGACACCGTTGCAGTCATAAATGCAGGAGCGCCGCTGCCCGGCCGGAGCGGCGCTCCTTGCGCAACCAAAAACCTTTACGGAGGACCCATGAAATCGTTGCTCTTCCTGCGGCCGGCAGCCGTTGCCGTCGCAATCGTCGCCAGCACCGCATGCGCCACGAATGATACGGCGCAGACGGATACTACCGCCGAATCCACCGTGTTGGCGGCACCTCACGAGATGCACGTCGTCGCGCGCGATTTCGCGTTCGACGTTCCCGACACCGTCCCGGCTGGCGTCACGACCATCCGATTGAACAACGAAGGTCCGGATATGCACCATTTCTGGATCGTCAGGCTTGCAGAGGGCAAGACGCTGGACAATCTGCTGGCCGAAACGCGAGGCGATAAGCTCCCGGAATGGGCGGTGTCTGTTGGCGGGCCGAATACACCGGCGCCCGGCGAGCAGGCCACACCGATTACGCTCGATCTCGAGCCGGGCAATTATGCAGCGTTGTGCGTGATCCCGGCGCCGGATGGCATTCCGCACGTGGCGAAGGGGATGAGCACCACCTTCGTCGTCGCCCCGAGCCCGGTCCGGGCCGCGGCGCCCGAGGCGGACGTTACGCTCGTCCTCGCCGATTATGACTTTCAGTTCTCGACCCCCCTCAGCGCAGGCAAGCATCTGATCGACGTTCGCACCGAGGCTCCCCAGGATCACGAAGTCCTGCTGGTGCAACTGGCCCCTGGCAAGTCGCTCAATGACATGATGGAATGGGTCGCCAAGCCTAACGGCCCGCCGCCAGGCAAGCCGATCGGCGGTACGGTCGGCATCGCGCCCGGAAGAGCCAACCTGCTGGAGGTGAACTTGCAGCCGGGTGAGTACGCGCTCGTCTGCTTCATCCCCGACCACAAGGACGGGAAGCCGCACTTCATGCACGGCATGATGAAGCAGATTACGGTGAGCTGATCGCAGTCGCCGTACCAGCCGCACGGCGTGCCATCGCGGTGCGCCGCGCGGTGCATTAGGGGATCGCCGTCGGCTACATTTCCCGCCATGACGTCCCCTGCTTCTCCACCCTCCGGTACCTGCCCCAGTTGCGGCAAACCCGCTGATGGCCGGTTCTGTTCGGCCTGCGGCACATCGCTCACCGGATCGACGTGCGGATCCTGCGCGGCCACTCTGTCGCTGGGCGCGCTATTCTGCCACCACTGCGGATTACCCGCGGCGGGCGCCTCGCCAACGGTCGATGCCACCATCAAGCGCGACGTAGCCCTTCCCTGGGCATTCGCCGCGATTGCGCTGGTGGCGTTGATCGCCGTTTTCGCCTCCCAGCGTGTCGGCGCCGCGGGCGGGGATCGACTGGATGCACCGCCCAACGCACTGCCCCAGGCGATGCTGGGCGAACAACCCGGCCGCGCACGCGCGCCGGACATCTCGCAGATGACCGACCGCGAGCGCGCCATCAGGCTGTTCGATCGCGTGATGTCGTTGTCCGAGGAACGCGCGCGTGACAGCCTGGACTTCGCCTCAGCGGGCAAGGAAGACACGCTCCAGTTCTTCGCGCAGATGGCCATCCAGGCGCACCTGATGCTCGAGCCGCGAGATGCCGACGTACGCTACGATCTCGGGCGAATCGCCGAAGTGGCGGGTGTTCCTCAGCTCGCCCGCGCGCAAGCCGACTCCATTCTTTCCGTTCAACCCACGCATCTGCTCGGCTTGATACTGGCTGCGAGCGCCGCGCGCCGCTCCGGTGACCTCGCGGCCGCCGCCGATTACGAACGCCGCCTTCTGCGCGCCACGCCGACCGAGGAGACCCGGGCACTGCCGGAGTACTCGGTGCATCGCAATGACATCATCGCTGCCGTCGAGCAGGCGCGCGCCCGCACCGGCGCGTCGTCGCGTTAGGCTCCCCCTTTCATCGAATCGCTGCCATGGCCCTGACGACCTCCGCCTCGCGCGTCATTCACGTAGCGCACAGCCCGGACTCGGACGACGCGTTCATGTTCTACGCGCTCGCCGAGGGGAAAATCGATACCGAAGGACTCAGCTACGTGCACGAGCTCCAGGACATAGAGAGTCTCAACCAGCGCGCCCTGCGCGGCGAGCTCGAAGTCACGGCGGTGTCCATCCACGCATACGCCTACATTGCCGATCGGTACGCTCTGCTGCCCCATGGCTCGTCGATGGGCGATGGGTACGGTCCTCGGCTCGTGGCTCGCGAGCCCGCAAGCCGCGACGCGCTCCGCGGCCGCCGAATAGCGATCCCGGGTCCGATGACCACCGCATATTTGGCCCTTCGGCTGTACCTGCCCGAGTTCGAGGCGGTACCCGTGCCCTTCGATCAGATCGAGGACGCGGTGGCGAATGGCAAGGTGGATGCAGGTCTGCTCATTCACGAGGGTCAGCTCACCTTCGCCGATCAGGGCCTGCACATGCTCGTCGACCTCGGTGAATGGTGGCTCGGCGAGACCGGGCTGCCTCTACCTCTTGGTGGAAACGTCATCCGAAAGGACCTCGGTGACGACTTGGTGCTCAAAATTTCGCGCCACTTACGCGCCAGTATCGCCTATGCATTGGATCACCGCAGCGATGCTCTCGATCACGCCATGCAGTACGCACGCGGGCTGGATCGCAGCAAGGCCGATACGTTCGTCGGGATGTATGTCAACGACTGGACGTTGGACTACGGTGAGAAGGGACGACGGGCTGTTGGCGAGCTGCTGAGGCGCGGGGTAGAAGCTGGAATTATTCCCCACCCCGTAGAAGTGGAGTTTGTAGCGGGCTGAGCCGATACTGGAGATGGGAAGCCCGCTGGGCGGGCGGCCCGTCCGACGCGGCCGAGACACGGAAGTGCCGGATGTGGGATTCAGCGCGCATTTGCCACTCCCACTTGGTTCTTTGACGCTAACCGTGCGCCGCTCGTCGACCTACAATGCCTTCCGCGCTTCACCCTGCCATCGCCGCACCAGGCTCCGGTGCTTTCGAATCGCTGATCCTGCTGCAGGATGAGCTCATCGCGTCCATGGCGTCTGGCGATCTGTCGCCGGACGTGCTGCGGCGCCTGCTCGCGCGCACCGAGCACGCCGTGCGAGCGGCTTGCGCACTGGGCGAGATCATCGCGCTCATCAACGGGGCCGGCGATCTCGACGCCACCGTAGCTCTCATTGCTCGGCACGCAACAGAGTTGCTCGGCGGTAGCGGATCGCGCGTAGGGCTCATCGACATGGACGAGTTGACGGTAGTGGCGGGGGCGGGCGTGGCGAGCGGCGATGTGGGCGTCCGGGCACCGCTCAGCGGTACGTTAGGCGGCCACTGCGTGCGCCTCAAGCGGCCGATGCGATCGAATCGACTGTCCGCTGACAGGGAACGGTGGCCGTGGACTGCCTCCAACTATCCGGCGGGTGTCGAGAACGCGGTCGCCGCGCCCCTCCTGCGCGAGGGCCGGGCGATCGGTGCGATCATGGTTTTCGGCAACAGCGTCCGCGACTTTACGGCGGAGGATGAGGAGTTGCTGATGTCACTCGCGCATCACGCGACGATCGCGATCGAGAATGCCCAGGTAATTCGAGAAGCACAACAGGCGCGCCGCCAAGCGCGACTGCTTGCGGAGTCGGAGCGGCGCAAGCGCGACGAGTTCGCCACCGCGGCGGCGCTCGCCCGCATCGCCCTGGCTTCGGAGTCGCTGCCTGACGCGGCGGATGAGATGCTGTCCGAGATTGCCCGCATCGTGCCTTACGAGGGGCTGGCGCTTGCCGCGCACACCTCGGGATCGAATGGCGAATCGGTCTTTCGTTACGTCGCGGCTCAGGGATCCTTGCATGAGCTCCGTGGCGAGCGGATGACCGAGGCCCAGGCGCCCGGCGAGGCCGGAGGCATAAAGCCATGGCGCGGGACCTCCGGCCTGCTGCTGCCATTGGCGTCGGACCGCCGCCGCATCGGTGCGCT
>JBPCLX010000360.1:0-4339 GCA_051002815.1 Gemmatimonadaceae bacterium | reverse complement strand
ACTGAAGAAGGTCTCGACGCCGAAGTTGGTGAGCGCGCTTCCGAAATACACCGGAGTCTGCGTGCCGGCCATCACCTCTTCGCGCGAGAACGGATGCCCGGCCGCGTCCAAAAGGGCTACGTCGTGCAACAGCCGGTCGTGCGCTTCATCCCCCAGTTCCGAGCGCAAGGCATCATCGTTGAGCTCCAGCACCTGCTCGCCAGCCCGTTTGGCGCCGCGGTCCGTGCCGCGGGCATACAGATGCGCGCGCGCCTGACGACGATCGTAAACTCCAAGGAATGCGCCGTCGCGGTGGATCGGCCAACTGGCCGCGTAGCAGGCAATACCCAGATCCGACTCCACGTCTTCCAGCAGCTTGAACGGCTCCTCGCCGGCACGATCGCACTTGTTGACGAATGTGAAAATCGGTGTGCGGCGCCGTTTGCAAACGGCAAAGAGCTGGCGGGTGCGGTCCTCCACCCCACGACGATTGTCGAGTAGCATGACCGCGCTGTCGGCGGCGATGAGCGTGCGGTAGGTGTCCTCGGAAAAGTCTTCGTGGCCCGGCGTGTCGAGCAGGTTGATCTGATACCCGTCGTACTCGAACTGCATGACGCTGGAAGAAACGGAGATGCCACGTTCCTGCTCGAGCTTCATCCAGTCCGACGCGGCGTGCCGGTCGGCCCGGCGGGCCTTGACCGACCCGGCGAGGTGGATTGCCCCACCGTAGAGCAGCAATTTTTCCGTGAGCGTCGTCTTGCCCGCATCCGGATGGCTAATGATCGCGAAGGTGCGCCTCCGGCGAATGGCGGCCTCGATGGCGTGCCGGGAAGCCTCTATCACGTTCGCGTCAGGCATGCCGCAAGCTAGAAGCAAGAGGGATCAGCGGCAACGCTGACGCCCCATTGGCACCAGGGGTGGGCTCCTTCCCGGACTTGTCACACTCGCTGGACTCGATCAAGCTTGCGAGGCGCCGGAAGGGCAGATGTTACGCCTCCATCGGCGCACGGGGGAAAGAACCACGAACGCCTCACTCATGACCTGAGTGGACATGCCAGAAGAAGACAAGCCCACGGGACCGTCCGCGGCTCCTCAGCCGGATCTCTCGCACGCGGTGCTGGTGCACTTCTACCGGGCGGTCGTGAGCCACGCCGATGTGTGGCGTCAGCGGATGGATGCCACCACCAACTGGGCGGCCGCGACCACCGCGGCGATGGTGACGTTCTCGTTTGGCGACCGTGCCGCTCCGCATGTGGTGCTGCTGCTGACGCTCGGTTTCAACATGATCTTTCTGCTCATGGAATCACGACGGTATCAGGTGTACGACCTCTGGCGACGGCGCTTTCGAACTTTGAACCAGTTCATGATTGCGCCCGTTCTCTCCCCGCTGCAGGGGCCTGACGCCGCGACAATCCAGGAAAACCTGGCGCGCGTCGCGACCGATCTCGGCCGAACCGTTCCCCACCTCAGCCTTCTCGATTCGGTCGGATACCGCCTGCGGCGGAACTACGTCTATCTTATCGGCGTGGCGCTGGTAGCCTGGGTAACCAGGCTCGCGTTTCAGCCGTACGTGACGGCAGACTGGGACGACATCGTCGCACGCGCGGCGATTGGCACCATCCCGGGCAGTGTCATCATGACCAGTGTCGCGCTCTTTGCGCTCGCCTGTCTCCTGCTTGCAGCCCGCGCGCCCTCCGAGCACATGTTGAACTGGATGACGATTCCCTCTTCGGCGGAGCGACTCGTGGCCCAGTCGCGACGGTGGAGGAGCAGGTCCGGCCCACTCTCCTGACCGGCGGTCGCGAACGCCGGCCAAATAGGCGTTCACCCGCAGCCCGGCCTCCTGAGCATCGGCCCGTTTCTTGACCTGTCGCAGAGCGGAGCGGTACGGGTAATCGACGACGCGGCTCGCCGGCAACCGGCGGACGCGCGAGGCTTTTCACCGGGAGTGATGCACAATGAGCAAGCTGCTGCGCGGACTCGCCGCGGGTTACGGCGCCAAGAAGCTCGGAGGCGGGTGTTTCAGCACGGTACTGATCTTCATTCTGCTGTGGTGGTTGCTCGGTTATTGTGGAATCTTCCAGTAGAAATCGTTCGAAGACGTCGTTTCGGAGAAGTCCGGCGCGGCACGAACGCGCATCGAGCGGGAGCGTGTGATACCTAACGATATTGATGCGGTTCGTGTCGCGTTCGCCGAGCGGGAACGTGGGTTCACGGAAGCGTACCGCATCCGGGAGCGGCATTCCTCCCGCCTGAGCATCGCGCGACTCGTCACGTTCGGCGTCATCGCGCTGCTCATCATTCTGGTGATCGCCGGGCGTATCTCCTCCTCGAGCGCGTCTCCATTCGTCTGGACGCTGTTGGCCGCGTTCGCCGTTCTGGTGGCCATCCACTCGCGCGTTCGTCGCCAGGCAGCGCGATGCCACGCGCTGGCCACGGTGAACGCCGAAGCCGGATTGCGCTCGCGGCGAGCGTGGAACTCACTGCCGCAATCGCCGCCGATCACCGCGCCCGCCGGCCACCCTTACGCCGAAGATCTCGCGCTGTTCGGACACGCGTCGCTATGGCAGCTCCTGCCGCGGGTAAGCGCGGCGCCGGCGCGCGCAGTGCTCGGCGGATGGCTTCTCGAGCCGGCATCGCCCTCCGCCGTACGCGAGCGGCAGGAGGCAGTGGCGGAGCTCATCCCTCGGGTGGACCTCAGAGATGATTTGACCGTGCTTGCGCTATGGATGGGAGAGGTGCCGCCTATCCTGCTCGCCAACGCGGCACGGATAGGCCAAACCGTGGAGTGGCTCGAACGCGCGCGCTGGTTGATAACGGCAGCCCGCGCGCTGACGCTGGCGATCATCGCGACCAGCGTGCTGATCGCGCTAGGCACGCTGTCTTTCTCGGTCATCTGGATTCCGGTAGCCGTCTCCCTCGTTCTGTGGATCATCTACGGCTCCCGCGTCAGGCAGACGCTCGGCAGGGTCGATGCCCTTGCAACCGCGCTGCCGTGGTATGCGAGCGCGATAGACCGGCTGCAGAAGGAGGAGTTCTCATCGCCACTCCTTCGCCGGCTTGCCGGCACCCTCGAGTCCGGTGACCACCCCGCCGGTGCCGCTCTGCGAAGCTTGCGACGCACGCTCCAGTTCGCGGAAGTCCGCTATTCGCCGATGCTCCACGCTCCGCTGCAGCTGGCGGGGCTGTGGGACTTTCACGTCATCGGCTCGCTCGCGCGCTGGGCCCGCAAGCATGGAGACGCGGTGGGTGCCTGGCTACAATCTCTGGGTGAGATAGAAGCGCTGGCGGCGCTGGCCGGGCTTGGATACGCCAATCCGGACTGGCGGATGGCGGAGCTCATCGAGCCGGACGCCGGTGAAGAAACCCGCATCCAGGCCCGCGCGCTGGGCCACCCGCTGCTCGCACCGGAAACGATGGTCGCCAACGACCTGACGATCGGACCTCCCGGCACGTTCGTGCTGGTGACCGGCTCGAACATGTCGGGCAAGAGCACGCTGCTGCGGGCGGTCGGACTCAACACGGTGCTCGCCCAGGCCGGTGCGCCGGTTTGCGCTTCGTACCTGCGGCTCACCGCCTTACGAGTAAGGACCAGCATCCGGGTGACGGATTCGCTGGAGGATGGCGTGTCACTGTTCATGGCCGAGCTCCGCCGGCTGAGAAGCGTGGTCGACGCGGCCGAGGAGCCGCCGCCAGCGGCTCCGGCGCTGTACCTGCTCGACGAGCTGCTGCAGGGGACGAACAGCGCCGAGCGGCACGTGGCGGCGCGAACTGTCATCGCCCGCCTTACGCGGTCGCGCGGCATTGGGCTGGTTACCACGCACGACGTGGCGCTGGCGTCCGCTCCCGAGCTCGTTCCTGTCGCGGTGCCGATGTTCTTCCAGGAGTCGGTACTCGCATCGGATAGCGCGCCGCTCAGCTTCGACTACCGGCTACGGCCGGGCGTCGTGCCGATGGGGAACGCGATGAAGCTGCTCGCGCTGGTGGGATTGGCGGAGAAGTGGCAGAAACGAGCCGGCGATGGATGACCGCCATGAGCACCGCTCGGGCGGTAACGTCAGCTTCGCACCAGCCGGCGGTACTTGATTCGGTGCGGCTGGTCGGCGTCCGCGCCCTTTCGCCGCTTCAGATCTTCTATGTAGGACTGGTAGTTCCCCTCGAACCATACCGTCTCGCTGTCCCCCTCGAACGCGAGGATGTGGGTCGCTATGCGGTCGAGAAACCACCGGTCGTGCGAGATAACCACCGCGCAGCCGGCAAAATCGATCAGCGCATCCTCCAGCGCACGCAGAGTGTCCACGTCCAGATCGTTGGTCGGCTCGTCGAGCAGCAACAGGTTCCCGCCACTCTTGAGCAGCTT
>JBPCLX010000359.1:0-5920 GCA_051002815.1 Gemmatimonadaceae bacterium | reverse complement strand
AGCGCGGTCTCCAGGTCAATGGTGAACCGACGAGATCTTCCCGCCGCTGTCCGCGAAGCTGGGCGATCTCGTCGTCGCGGATTAGTTCCTCGCCACCTGCGGCACTGATGAGGAATCGGGTTCGCTTTGCCGGCACACCCTCGGCACCAATGCGAACGGGATGTCCGGTCGAATCCGTCAGCACGCCGGTGAGCTGCGCAACCCAAACGGGTTGATCGAGCGAGGTGAGCCAGGGGAGTTCCTGAGCGTATCCGCTGCCCAGATCAACGACCTTGTTGCCGCGCAGGCCGGTCTGCCTCGGCCAAAACGGCGCTGTCTCGAGGGTGACGATGGCGTGCCCCACCCCGGCCCCCAAAAACGCCGAACCTAACCATGAGCTGAACGCGCGCTCGGGCGGGTCGACCGACAACACCATGTGTCCGTAGAGCGTTTACCGGCTTCCCTCTATGAGCATCCGCAACCCCAGCCCCAGAATCGCCAGCGTCAACAGCCTGACGAGCCACTTGGCATGGATGCGGTGTGAGACGGCTGCACCAAGCTGCGCGCCGAGCACCACGCCAACCCCAAGTGCAGCGGCGAGTGGCCAGTTGACGAAGCCGCGGCGGGCGTACTCCAGAACCGCCGTGAAAGCCGTAGTCGCCAGAACGAAGGTCGTCGTCGCCGTCGCCACGTGCACTGGGAAGCCCATCAGGTGAATCATCACCGGCACATGAATCACGCCGCCACCAATGCCGAGCAGACTGCTGATGATGCCCACCGCAAAGGAGATGGCCAGCGCCAATGGCGCGCTGAACGAGATTGCGTGCGCGGTACCGCTGCCATCAGTGAAGTTGCGCGTGACACGGAGCCAATTGCCGCCGAGCGAAGATGGAGCGGCGCCTGGCCTCTGAGGGCGAACGAAAAGAAAGGTCGCCATCCCGATGAGAAACGTCGCGAAAACCAACTCGAACACGCGCTGCGGAATCCGCACCGCTATCGCTGGTCCGATCAGTGCACCGGGAATGGTGCCGACCGCGAGGATCAATCCTGCACGCACGTCGACGCGCCGCAGGCGCAGATATCCGGCTGATCCACTTGCCGCATTCAGAAAAACAACCACCAGCGAGGTTGCGGCAGCAGCGGGGGGTGACAAGTTATACACGAGGAGGAGCAACGGCACGACCAGAAAGCCGCCGCCGAGTCCTACCAACGTGCCATACGTACCGACCGCCACTCCGATGAACGCCAGGAGCGCGAACTCCACGATGCCGATGAGATCCTCTCGCCGTACGGGCGCCGCCGAGCCGGCGCGCTGCGAGGCTAACAATTCGCCGCCCCCGCCACAAGCCTGCACTGTGCCAGGGCAAGCGTGCTGACGAAGGAGACTCTGCCGCGCGTACAGCAGGCGCTTGCCGAAGCGGGAGTCGACGGATGGCTGCTCTTCGACTTCCGAGGCGTCAACCCAGTCGCGGCCGGCATGCTCGGCGTGCACGGCATGCTCACCCGGCGCATCTTCGGCTTCATCCCGAGGGAGGGTGCGCCGGTGGCGATTACGCACAACATCGAACAGGGAGCGTGGCGGGACTGGCCGACCGAATGGACGCGCGAGCGCTACAGCGGATGGATGGAGCTGGAGCGTCTGCTCGCCAGGCACGTCGGCGGCAGGACGGTGGCGATGGAGTACTCGCCTGACGACGCGGTGCCCTATCTGGACCGCATACCGGCGGGCGTCCTCGAACTGGTGCGCGGATCGGGCGCAACCGTCGTCTCCTCGGGGGAGCTGGTGACCCGGTTCTATGCGGTGCTTACCGAGTCACAGATTGCCGCGCACGAGCGCGCGGCCGAGATAGTGGCGGAAACGGGGCAGGCCGCAATTCGCCTCGCCGGCGAGCGCGCAATTACGGCCACCCCGATCGCCGAGCACGAGCTGCGCGACTGGATCATGGAACGCCTGTCGAGAGCGGGACTCGTCTCCGATCACCCGGCCATTGTCGCCGTAGATGAAGGCGCGGCCAACCCGCACTACGAGCCGTCGCCAGGCAATCCACGGCCGATCCTCGTCGGCTCGACGCTACTCGTCGATCTCTGGGGCGGCGAGCCCGGCAACCCATACGCGGACCAGACGTGGATGGCGAGCCTCGGCGTTCCCTCTCCACGGGTGCTTGCGGTGTGGGAGACGGTGCGCGACGCACGCGATGCGGCGATCGCGCTGGTGCTCGAGCGCGCGTCGAGCGGGGCGCCGTTGCGCGGCGCCGAGGTGGATGACGCTGCTCGCGGCGTTGTAGCCTCCAGGGGCTTCGGCGAACAGTTCGTGCATCGTACCGGCCATTCGATCGACGCGCGTGATCTGCACGGATCGGGGCCCCATCTCGACAATTACGAGACGCGCGAGGAGCGGCTGCTGCTCCCTGGCGTGGCGTTCTCCATCGAGCCCGGGGTATACCTGCCTGGCGAGTTCGGCGTACGAAGCGAAGTGAACGTGATCTATGGTGCCGCAAAGGCCGTGGTCACGCCGCGGGTGTATCAGCGCGACATGCTGCTGGTCTGATCGCTGGTGACCGCACCACCGCTCGATCCTCCCTCCGAGCCGAACGCCGAAGCGGCCGTCGGCGAGCTCCCTCGCAAGCTGGGCATGCTGAGCGCGACGATGATCGTCGTCGGCGCCATCATGGGAGGCGGAATCTTCTTTACTCCGGCGAACGTGGCACAGCATCTCGACGGTGTCGCGATCATTCTCGGTGTTTGGGCGATTGGCGGACTGGTGGCGCTTGCCGGCGCGTTCACCTTTGCCGAGTTGGGGGCGATGCGGCCGCAGGCGGGGGGCGCATACGTCTACCTTCGCGAGACGATGGGTGGACTCCCGGCCTTTCTCTATGGGTGGATGCTGCTGACGACGATCGGCTCCGGTGCCGCCGCCGCGGTGGCAGTGGCGTTCGCGAATTATCTCGGCCAATACGTGGATCTTGCCCTCGTCGGTGGTCCGGTTCGTGCCGCCGCCCTGACGATCGTCGTGCTGGCGGTGCTGAATTACGTGGGGGTGCGTCCCGGTGCGATCGTCCAGAACACGCTGACCATTGCCAAGACAGCCGCGTTAGGATTGCTGATCATTCTCGGCTTCGCGATGTGGGCCAGGCTCGCCGATCCACCATCGGCACTCGGCGTACCAGCTCCCCCGTCAGGCGTGTGGTTGGCGCTGGCGGGTGCGTTCGTGCCCGTGCTCTTCTCAATCGGGGGGTGGCAGAACCTCAACATGGTCGCCGGTGAGATCAGGAATCCGGCCCGCCTGCTGCCACGCGCGCTGGCGCTCGGCGTGACGATCGTCATCGTGTGCTACCTGGGTGCGAATGCGGTATATCTTCGTGCGCTGGGCCGCGACGGATTGGCTTTGAGCGGCGCGGTCGCCGCCGATACGGCGCGCGTGATTGCCGGAGAAACGGGCGCGAAGTGGATCACGATCGCGGTAATGGTGTCGATCCTGGGAATCGTGAACGTGATATTGATGGCCACACCGCGTGTGTTCTATGCCATGTCGCGCGATGGACTTTTCTTTCGCTTCGCCGGCACGGTGCACCCCCGGTTCGGTACGCCGCACCGCTCGATCATGTTGATGGCATTCTGGTCACTGGCGCTCCTTTTTCTGTCCGGCGGTGACATGAACGAGTTGCTGAGCGGGGTTGTGTTTGCGGACTGGATTTTCTTTGCGCTCGGCGGCGCGACGATCTTCGTCTATCGGGTGCGCGAGCCCAACGCAGTAAGACCGTATCGTGCACTTGGTTATCCGGTCGTGCCCGCGCTATTCGTACTTGCGGCACTGCTTGCGGTGGCGAGCGCGATCCTGGGCGCGCCTGAAGCGTCGTTGCGGGGTGCACTGCTGCTTGCGTCGGGGGTTCCGGCCTATTTGATCCTTTCCCTGCTCGAGCGCCGCCGTCGTTCGGCGAGCGGAGTGTGATGTCCGGCTGCGGAAATTGGGGGGTTCGAGATTGTGTCGTGCGCGTCAGGCGTTGGTCAGGCGCTGTGCGACTGCGGCGAATCGTCGCATTGGCTGCCGCGACCGTGTATCTGGCAGGGTGCGGCGGCGGCTCGGATACCGCTGGGGTGAATGCGAGCGTGGTCACCGCGCCCCCCCCGCCGCCTTACAATACGGTGCCGCTGGATGCAGTGGGACGCATCGAGGGCACCGTCGGCTGGTCGGGATCGATCCCCGCCAGCACCAACATTCCGCTGCCTGACTCGCTGCGCCGCATCTGCGGCGCAGGTTCCTTGCGCATAACGCCGGTGAGAGTCGTGCGTGGAGGGGTGTCCGAGTCGGTGGTGTGGCTTGCAGACGCGCGGCGCGGCAAGGCGCTCTCCACCTCCCGACGCTTCGAGCTGGCAACCGACAGGTGCCGTTTGCTGCCGCAGGTACAGGCGGCGACAGCCGGCGGCATGCTCAACGTCTTGAGCCTGGACCGGTTGGTTCACCGGCTCCAGTTCAGCCGGGCGGGCGCGGCGGGTACGGTTGAGCACGTCGAGCAGTTCGATGCGGGTCAGGTCGTACCGCGTGAATCGGTGCTGCGGCTGCCGGGACCGGTTACCGTGAGCAGCAACGTATATCCCTGGTTGAAAGCCTGGATCCACGTCTTCGACCATCCGTACGCCACCGTTACCGGCAGCGACGGCACCTTTGCGCTCGACTCCATCCCCCCGGGGGAATACACGCTGGCATTCTGGCACCCGTCCACCGGCCAGCGAGACACGACGGTGACGTTGGCTGGCGGAGACACGCTGCACCTGCGATTCGATCTCGGTGTAGGCGCAGAGTAAGGAATTCGCGAGGTCGGTTCCCGCCGGCGAGTCCTCGTCACATACTACCGATGCCGAAAGAGTGATGGCTGAAAGCCCGGTCCGGATTGCGGGTCGCCAGTCACCGGTTCCGTCAGTCCGTCATTTTCTTCTCGAGCCCTCGCTACTAGTGGATCGCTTTCGATTCCAGCGGTCACTGCGGGTCTGGAGGAAGCCGAAACTTTGCACCGAAGTGATCCATGTTGACAGGTTGTCCTAGCTTCCGAGTTCTCTTTTGACCTTGCTGACATCTCCGCAGAACGAGGTTTTTGCTTTCTAACGCAGAGGGCGCGGAGGTGTCGCGGAGGTCGCAGAGGACAGATTCAGCGAAGCGAAGCCAGGACAGTGCTAATTTCTTTCTAGGGTGACGTCATACCGTCTGATCGTGGGCACCGCGATCGAATTGTTCTAAGTTCCCGAGCGATGAACTTCGGCCGCCTCATTGGATTCCCCGCGAGCCTCCGCGAGACCTCCGCGTCCTCTGCGTTAAAAGAAGCAGAAACTCTGCACCGCACCGATTCGTGGCGGCCAGCTTGTCGTAGCTCCCGAGTCGTTCTTGGACCTGCGAACATTGCTGCAGAACGAGGATTGGCTTTCTGACGCGGAGGCCGCGGAGGTCGCAGAGGACAGAAACAGCGAATGAACAAGACATGGCATGACTCCTCGCCGGAAAGCTCCTGTTCCGGTTGTTACCACATGAAATAGCAGGGAGCCTTTTCTTTTTTGTCTTTCGCTCACGTCCACTCCTTCTCCATTCCCATGCGAGTCCTCACAGCTTGTGCGAGCGTACTACTCATCGCGCTTCCCCTTGTCCCTGCCGCGGCTCAGCGGTCGGAGGAAGGGGGCAGCGTCAAAGCGGAACTACCGCTGAAGCCAACGCGCACGGCGAGCTTCACGACGACCGAAGGATCGTGGGTCTCGCTCGATCTGTCGCCTAACGGACAAACGATCGTTTTCGATCTGGTCGGCGACCTGTACACGATTCCGGCCGCCGGCGGAAAGGCGACGCGGATCTCCGAGGGGATGGCGTTCGATGGGCAGCCCCGTTATTCGCCCGACGGGAACAGGATCGTGTTCGTGAGCGATCGCAGCGGATCGGACAACCTGTGGGTCATGGATG
>JBPCLX010000358.1:0-2552 GCA_051002815.1 Gemmatimonadaceae bacterium | reverse complement strand
CCAGCGTCGACGACCGGTGTGGATCGTGTCGCAAGGTTGCGCACGTCGGCGCTCGAGCCCACCGCGGTGAACCGTCCGAACCTGACGGCGAACGCTTCGGCGGCGGCGAGAGCCGGATCCATCGTTATGACCCGACCATTCACGAGGATGAAGTCCGGCGCATCCGCGGGCGCTGAAGGACCGGCAGGGATGGCCTTTCCACGTGCCAGCGGGAATCGGTCGAGGGTGGCGGCGCCGGCGAGGAGGGCGCTCAGCCCGAGAAACTCACCGCGGGTGTATTTGTCCATGGGCCGATATAGTGCCCCGCACCAGCCACGGCCAGAGGTCGGTCCCAGTCCTTGAGCTCCCATGTACGCATCGCGCCGGCGCGCGAGACCCCTGCTCGGCGGGGCCGGAACGTACGAGAGTCATCCATGAGCGGTCCTCGCGCTGACCGGCGCTCGCGACCGACCGCGAACTACTCCCATATTCGGTCGAAATATGACGATTATCTTGCCGATCACGCTGCCGGTCTGACAAACCGGGGGTGCGGCCAGTTAAAGCTATCCCCGCCGGCGGCGGCGAATGCCCCACTTCTCGAGCGGCGCGAGGACGTGATCTTCATGGGTCCCGTCGGTGTCGGAAAAACCTCGCTGGCCTGCGCTCTTGGGCACAGTGCCTGTCGCGCCGGACGCCGCGTCCTTTTCCTCCGAGCCGATCACCTGTTCGAGCACATCCACCAGTCACGAGCCGACAACTCGACCGAGCGTGTCCTGCGGAGCCTCCTAACGCCCGACCTGCTGATCATCGACGACTTCGGCCTTCGGCGCCTCAACGCTCAACAGTCGAGCGACTTCTACGAGGTAGTAATCGAACGCAACAAACGAGCATCGACCGTCGTGACGTCGAACCGGGCGATCGAGGAATGGATCCCTCTATTCGATGATCCAATCCTGGCCCAGAGCGCTCTCGACCGGCTGGCTCACAGCGGGCACCAGATCGTCATGGACGGGCCGAGCTATCGCACCCGACAACGTCCGGGCCGGCCGGCCGAAGCACCAGCACGTCCAGAAAGCCGAGGGAAAGTAGCGCGGTGAACGACCTGCACTCATAAAGGTGGCACATTGGGAGAGGAGGTGGCACATTGGTAGAGGCGCAGATGAGGCCGTAGCAGCGTTCGAGGAGGCGGGACAACACAACCCACCACCGAGCGAAGGCCTCTGGACGGGAGGCCATGAACGGATGCCCGATTCGGAGATCAACCCGGCGCCCTTCCCGGCAACACGCCAGGCGGGCAAGTCGCGCCCAAGGGTCCAGTGGCATGGCCGAGGTCGTTGGCGATCCCTTCGCGAACGAACCACAGCTTGAAGTTTCGAACGTTCACCACCCGACGCCCCACGGGGATTTCCGAGGAGTAGCGCAATGCATCGAATAGCTTCGGTGATGGCCGCGTTCTCGATCGCGGCTACACCGGCGATCGCTCAGCACCAGCACCACCGGGGGAGCGACACGCTAGGCACCGTTTCCTTCCCCACCTCCTGCGCACCAGCCGTGCAGCCGCGGTTCGACCGCGCCGCGGCCATGCTGCACTCGTTCTGGTTCGAGGAGGCGCTCCATGCCTTCCAGGCAATCGCCGAGTCGGACCCTACGTGCGCGATGGCGCAATGGGGAGTGGCCATGACTCTGTGGGGAAACCCGTTCGTCAGGCTGCCAATCCCAGCGGATCGCCAGCGCACTGGACTGGAAGCAGCCGAGCGCGCGGCAGCGCTCGTGGGTTCTGCGTCCCATCGTGAGCAGATGTACGTTGACGCGGTGCTCGCTCTCTGGCGGGATGCCGACAGTCTGGACCACCTGGCGCGCCTGGCACGACACGAGGTGGCGATGCAAAAGCTGCATGAAGCGCATCCGGAAGATTCCGAAGCGGTCGTATTCCATGGCCGAAGCGTGATCGCCAACGCTCCGCCGACCGATCTCGAATTCAAGCGGCAGCGGTACGCCGCGTCGCTGCTCGAGCCGCTCTTCGCCCAGCAGCCGGATCACCCCGGGCTGGTCCACTACCTGATTCACACGTTCGATTCGCCGGGACTGGCGCGCCACGGACTGGCCGCGGCCAGGCGTTATGCGGACATCGCGCCTGCGGCGCCGCACGCCCTGCACATGCCGTCCCACATTTTTACGAGACTGGGATACTGGGACGAGTCGATCGCGGCCAATCGCCGTTCGGCGGCCGCGGAACCGGATTCGAATGCGGCGGTGCATCCCAACGACTACATGGTCTACGCCTACCTGCAGCAGGGACGCGATGCCGAGGCCCTGCGAGTGATCGAGCGCGGGAGGACGGCTGCCGACCGCTTTTACGGGGCGATCATCGGCTACAACGCCGTCGCGATGCAGGCGCGTTATCCACTCGAGCGCTCGGCGTGGGCGGAAGCTGCAGCGTTGCCGTTACCGGCCGGCTCGGCACCGTTCGTCGAAGCGATAGCGAGATTCGCCCGTGCCGTCGGTTCTGCGCGCAGCGGCAACGCCGCGCAGGCCAAGGTGGAAGTGGCGGCGCTCACCGCCTTGCGAGACTC
>JBPCLX010000357.1:0-2599 GCA_051002815.1 Gemmatimonadaceae bacterium | reverse complement strand
CGAACCATCGTAATGCGCAATCTCGCTGCCCACTGCCCAGACGTCGTCGGCAGAGCGTCCGTGCATCGCGTAGAGAGAACCGCCAGGCACACTGTGCAGAATCGTCCATTGTTGCAGGGCGAATCTTGCGACGAATGCCGAACTGCCGTCCGTAGTGACCCCGGTGGCGAGGATCGGGATCGATGCCGGCCCCCACATGGATGTGAGCGCTCCCGGGACCGTTCCGGAAAGCAGCTCGATCCATCCGGCTCCATCGAACCAATAGGCCTGGCCATTCGCGGCCACTGTAAACACATCGCTCGCGTTTGATCCGGCGATCCCCACGATTGGTGCGCCCGGTTCGGGGAGGCCGCGGTGCACCAGCGACCAGTCCACCGCCCGTGGCCTGATGACGGCCAGAACGGTCGCGGTGAATACCAGCGGCGCGACTCCGGTTACAGTCGCCGTCGCGGTTTGCGGTCCTGGAGCGAAACCCAGGTGCCAAACGGCGCCGGCAAAGCCGTTCGCATCGGTGACGCTGGTGAAAGGATCGACGGTGCCCGCCGTTGGTGATTGGCCCCAAGTGACCGTGATACCGGGAAGTGACTGGCCGGCCCCGTCGACGACGCGTACCACCAGCGACTCGGCGAGGGTGGCGCCGACAGTATCCTGCTGCCCGTTACCCGAAACAAGGCGAAGGGCAGACGGCGCCCCGAGGCGATTGCCAACAGGGTCCTCGCAACCCGCTGCCAGGATCAACAACGCACCAAGCAGACAAGGAGAAGTGGCGCGCGGCAGCGGGTGGCGCATGAGGGTGGGGCAGTGGGATCGAGGAGCGTGATCGCGCGGGCTGCCGTGGAGTAAGCTCGGTTTCGCTACTTCGCAAGGCTGGTGCGGTGAGCGCTGTGCTCGGCGCGGCCGTCGCGAGAGCGGAGTTGCTTGCCCGCGCCTGGCTAATGGATATTGTGGATCATGCCCCCCGCACTCCTGCAGCACTTCGTTGGCGGAATCTTTACCGCGCCCGCCGGCGACGGCTGGTCTGCCCACGCCAATCCCTCCGACACATCGGACGTGGTTGCACTCGTGCCCGATGGCAGCACGGCGGAAACGCACGACGGTACTGGCGCCGCGGAGGCAGCACGGTCCGGCTGGCGTCGCCTCTCCGGCCCCGCCCGCGCCGATCATCTCTACGCCTGGTCGACTGCCATCGCCGCCCGACAGGAAGAGCTGGCGCAGGCCGTCTGCCGAGAAGTAGGCAAGCCGATCTCCGAGGCTCGTGGCGAAGTCGGCCGCTGCCTGACGATTCTTCGCTACTATGCCGGGGAGGCGGTCCGCGCGGTGGGAAGCCTGATTCCGGCACAAGCCGCCGACGCGCTGCAGTATACGCTGCAGGAGCCGTTGGGCGTCGTAGCTCTCGTGACGCCGTGGAATTTTCCGCTCGCCATCCCGCTGTGGAAGGCCGCTCCAGCGCTGGCTTTCGGCAACACGGTGGTACTCAAGCCGTCCGAAATGGCGTCGTACACGGCGACATTGCTCGGGGAAACCGCTCGCCAGGCCTCTCTTCCCGCCGGCGTTTTCAACGTGGTGTTAGGCCAGGGTAGCACCGCGGGCGCGGCACTGTTGCGCGCCCCCGAGGTTCGCGGAATCAGCTTTACCGGTTCCGCACGAGTTGGACGGGAGGTGGCTGCGGTTGCGGCAGAGCGCAACATCCGATTCCAGACGGAGATGGGCGGCAAGAATGCCGTCGTCGTGCTCGCCGATGCGGATATCGATCGAGCCGCCGCGCTAACCGCTGCCGGGGCGATGCGCTTTGGTGGGCAGAAATGCACCGCGACGAGTCGCGCCATTGTCGTATCGGAGGTGGCAAGCGCGTTCGCCGCGGCGTTGGAGCGTCAGATCGAGCGGCTCCCGCTAGGTCCGGTGACCGATCCCGCAGCGGCCGTTGGCCCATTGATCACCTCCGGGGCGCGTGACGGGATTCGTCGCGCGCTCGACGAAGCTGGAGCAGAGCCTGTCTATACCGGTACGATCCCCGACGGTGACGGCTTCGCCCGAGGCAACTTTCTCGCTCCAATGGTAGTACGCGGCGGCGACCCCGACGGCGCACTTGCGCAGCGCGAACTGTTCGGTCCTGTACTCGCCACCTTCACGGCGTCAGGCATCGAGGAAGCCATAGCGCTGGCCAACCGCACTCCATACGGGCTGAGCGCTTCTCTTTTCACGGCAGATCTGCGTCAGGCGCTGCGCTGGGTGCAGGACATTGAAGTCGGACTGGTGCGGGTGAATGGGGATACGACGGGAGTGGACCCGCACGCTCCGTTCGGCGGTACGAAGGGGTCGAGCAGTGGGAGCCGCGAGCAGGGTCCGGCAGCCCGCGAGTTCTATACTGAAACCAAGACCGTTCAGATCAATCCATGAGCGGTCACACCGGCCTGTCGGCGACTATGCCCGCAAGAATGCATGTCGTCGATTCGCACACGGAGGGCGAGCCCACTCGGGTGATCATCGACGGTTGGCCGCAGCCGGCCGGCGACACAATGGTCCTCCGTCGTCAGGCACTGCAGGAGCACGCTGACCATCTGCGGCGCGCCGTCGTTTGCGAGCCTCGCGGCCACGCGGC
>JBPCLX010000356.1:0-4664 GCA_051002815.1 Gemmatimonadaceae bacterium | reverse complement strand
GGGCAGACATCATCGTCGCCGGACTGGCGGTCGTCGCCGAAGTAATGGCGCGCGTGGACGCCAACGTGCTCGTCGTTTCCAGCTTCGGAATCCGTGAAGGGCTGTTGCTGGAATCGGCGCGCATCGCGCCGACCGCGGCTCTACCTGGCGAGGCGCGCAGCCGGTCGGTCCTTCAGCTTGCAGACCGGTGTCATTACGAGTTGCCGCATGCCCATCAGGTGCGCGAGCTTGCGCTTCAGCTGTTCGATGCGCTCGAGACGAGCATCGGATGCGCCCCGGAAGACCGGCAGGCGCTGGCCGACGCGGCGCTGCTCCACGATATCGGCTACCACATTAGCTACGAGCGCCATCACAAGCACTCGTACTACCTCATCGCCAACGCCGAGCTGCTCGGCATGGCGCCTGACGAGCAGATGGTAGTGGCGAACGTCGCCCGCTACCACCGGGGAGCGGAGCCGAAGAAGAAGCACGGCAACTTCGCGCCTCTTTCGCCCGAGCAGCGCGAGCGAGTGATCCGGCTCGCAGCGCTGCTTCGGGTGGCGGATGGGTTCGACAGAGGACACGTAGCGGCGGTCGAGAAGCTCAAGGTGAAAGTTGCCGGCGGCGCGATTCGCATTCGCCCGTATCCGCGACGGGCTGGCGACGAGATGCGGCTCGAGCGTTGGGGGGCGAGCCGCAAATCGGGGTTGCTGCAGTCCGTCTCAGGGTTGTCGATCGAGATCGCCGGCGGACCCGAGGAGCGAGCGGTTGCGGGCGAGCGAGTGGAGTGATGGGGGTGTCTACGAGCTCGATCGGCGTTCGGAGCGGTGGACCCATCCGGGCGCACCCCGCGATTCTGGACCCCACGTCGTCCGAAGAACAGAATTGGCTAAGATGCAGGACACGTGGGCGTTGGCCGAGGCATCGTTACGTTCGGTTCCCAAACCCCGTCACGGCGGACGACGAGCACCGCGTATGAGAGTTCGGTACACCGCCCTCCAGACTTCTTCAGCAGAAGGTGAACAACCGCTGTGCTATCAGTCTGGCGATCAATCGATCGTGTGGCGATTCGGAACTCGGCTGCTGCTGCTCCACTGCGCCCAGGCTGCATGCTATCCGCGACAAAACGTCGCAGTTCCTGACCTCTTCCGGTCAAGGCCGATTCGAGCACGACGCGCACACCTCCAACCGCAGATTCCGACAGATTTCGGATCACGCTTCTCAATCCTCGTATCGCTTCTCGCTCCAGGGCCACCGTATCGCCGGCCGAGGCTGGGATTGCAGTGGCCCGCGCACAAGCCATCGTCGCAGTACAGCTCAGGAGCGCACACAACCACGCAAGTTGGCGCATCATCTCTCAACTCTCATTGAATGCGGAATGCGCCGACAAGACTCAGAAATTTGCTGAGCAGTCTGACTGGTACCTTGGCCAGCATCGCCATAAATGGTGTAGCCGGACGGATCTGACACCCTATTTCATAACAGAAATCTGCGGATGCTGTTGTCGTTGCCTTTCCACCTGACCGAACGCCGGCCAGTCTTGATGCCAATTGGTACATCTAAACCCGCTGGACCCTCACCAAAGCCTGAAGACTTCGCTTCTTACCCGCTACTCTCGCTCGACCGCCACCTGCAGCCCCGCTCGGTTCGCCGTTTCCCTGCCCCACGGATCCTGCATCAGTGCCGGATGCGAGCCGCACTCCGGGTCGCCATTCGCCGTGCGCTGCACGTAGGTGCCATCGGCGCGGAGGTCCCAGCTCTGCCGGTTGTCGGATAGATAGGTGGCGAGCAGCGAATGCAGCCGCGGGTGCAACGCCCGATCCTCGATAGGCGTCACTACCTCCACGCGCCGGTCGAAATTGCGCTGCATCCAGTCGGCCGATCCGAGGTAGAACTCCTCGGCGCCGCCGTTGGCGAAGTACCAGAGCCGCGAGTGCTCGAGAAATCGTCCGACGATGCTGATCACCCGGATGCTCTCGCTCACCATGGCGACGCCGGGACGAAGCGCGCAGATTCCGCGCACGATCAGGTCGATCGATACGCCGGCGTCGGATGCGGTGTACAGCGCACGGACCATCGCCGGGTCCACCAGCGCGTTCATTTTCGCCACGATCCTGGCCGGCCGCCCCGCGCTAGCGTGCTCGGCTTCGCGCGACACCAGATGCAGAAACCGGTCGCGCATCGACAGGGGTGCCACCAGCAGCTTGCGGTACAGCCGTTGCCGCGAGTACCCGGTGAGCGTATTGAACAGGTCGCTCACGTCGGCTCCTAACGACGGGTTGGCGGAAAACAGACCCAGATCGGTGTAGATCCGTGCCGTGCGCGTATTGTAGTTGCCTGTGCCGATATGCACGTAGCGCCTGATGGTGTCCCCCTCCCGCCGCACGACCAACGCCACCTTGCTGTGCGTCTTGAGCGCCATCACGCCGTAGGCCACATGCACCCCGGCACTCTCCAGCCGGCGCGCCCACGAGATGTTGTTGGCCTCGTCGAACCGCGCCTTGAGCTCCACCAGCACCGCCACCTGCTTCCCCCGCTGCGCCGCCTCGATGAGCGCGTCGACGATCGCCGTGTCGCCCGACGTCCGATACAAGGTCAGCTTGATCGCCAGCACATGCTCGTCACGCGCCGCCGCTTCCAGAAAGTGCTCGGTGGTCGCCCCGAACGACTCGAAGGGATGATGCACCAGAATGTCCCGCTCCCGAATCGCATCGAACAACTCGGAATCATCGCCGCGAAAGGCGGGCGGAACCACCGGTACGCACGGCGCATCGCGCAGCTCGGGAATCTCCAGCATCGCCAGCGCCATCAGGTCGCCGATCTCCATCAACGGGCCGCCGCGGTGGACGTCGCGCCCCGGCACCAGTGGCAACATTGGCACGCGCTCGTCACGCAGCTCCTCGATCAGCAGCGCACAAATCTCGTCAGGCATGCGCTCATCCACCTGCAGCCGCACTACCTCCCCGAATCGCCGGCGAAACACCTGCTCCTCGATCTCCTGGAGCAGGTCCTCCGGTTCTTCGCTGTCCACCACATCGATGTCGGAATTCCGCGTAATGCGGAACGAGTACCAGCCCACGATCTCCATACCCGGAAACAAAGCCGACAGGTTGGCCCCGATCACCTGCTCCAGCGGCACATAGTGAAACGGCCGACCTACCGGCACCCATCGAGGAAGGCTCTTGGGAACCTTCACCCGCGCAAAATGCTCCGTGCCGCTTTCCGGGTCGACCAGCTCCACCGCCAGCGAGAGCGAGAGATTCGAGATGGACGGGAACGGGTGTCCCGGATCGACGGCCAACGGTGTAAGCACTGGAAAGACCTGCTGCTCGAAAAACGCGTCGATTGCCGCCCACTCGGTCGGCGCCAATGCGTCCATCGTCAATAACCGAACTCCCTGACCGGCCAGCGCGTCGAGCAGCTCGCGCAGGCACCGTTGCTGCGTTTCAAGCAACCCACGCACTCGCTCGGCGATGAGCTCCAACTGTTCGGCCGGCGTCAGGCCATCTGTGGTAGGCGTGGTGACGTTCGCCACCACCTGCCTCCGCAGGCCGGCGACCCGCACCATGTAGAACTCGTCGAGGTTCGTCCCGAAGATCGACAGGAACTTGAGACGCTCCAGCAGCGGATTGCGCTCATCGAGCGCCTCGCGCAGCACGCGGGCGTTGAACTCGAGCCAACTCAGCTCGCGGTTGATGTACAGGCTGGGGGCAGAGTAGCGATCGGTCATGAGGCGCTCAGGCTCGTTTGCGCCCGTCGAAAGGGCAAGGCGCATCTGCATCCACCATACAGACGCCCGGCTCGGTTCGCACGGTTCAGGCGAAAAGCGTTACAAATACATCAGTGCCCATATCTCGCACCATGCGCCTGCTTGTGCGCCGCGACCAGCGCGGACTTCGAAAACAACTTGATCAACGCTACACCGGCGACGAAGCCGCCAATGTGTGCCCATACCGCCACGCCCCCTGACGCATCACCGCTCACCTGAGAAAGCTGCGGAAGTCCGGTAAGGAGCTGTAACGCAAACCACCAGATCAGCACCAGCCACGCCTGCACCGGAATGACGCGGATGATGATAATGAAGATGAAAAGCATCGAGACGCGAGCACGCGGATAGAGGAGTAGATAGGCGCCCATCACACCGCTGATCGCTCCCGATGCGCCCACCGTCGGCACCGGCGACGCCGGATCCAGCATCACGTGCGCGGCCGCCGCTGCCAGTCCGCACACCAGGTAAAAGATCGCGAAGCGAACGTGCCCCATGCTGTCTTCCACGTTGTTCCCGAACACCCACAGGAACAGCATGTTCGAGATGATGTGTCCCCAGCTTCCGTGGAGAAACATCGATGTAATCGGCGTCAGAACGTTGATCGCCTCATCGTCCACCACGCACGACACACCTGGCGCGATCGGCACCCCTGACCCCAGCGGCGCCGCTCCCGTCAGCTCTCCCGGCACCATTCCGAGATTGCACACGCTGGCAATGAGCATTTCAGCGTTCAGGCCAGCGCCCTGTACCAGGAACCACGAGGCCACGCACAACCCCACCATCAACCACGTGACGATCGGGCGATGAAGCGTCGGCAGATTGTCCTTCAATGGAATCATGCCGCCCCTCTGGCATGATCGCTTCCTGCCAACTCTCCCTGTCCATTACCGAGTCCGCCAGATTGCCACGAGCCTGC
>JBPCLX010000355.1:0-7672 GCA_051002815.1 Gemmatimonadaceae bacterium | reverse complement strand
CCTAACAGCTACATCGCCGACATTACCCCGGCGGTCGATGATGCCGGGACCGCCCGGTTCCAGGTCATACTCTACGATTATTCCGATCGGCCGCAGTACGTGGCGCAATCCGTGAACGGGGATATCTACTACTCGACCAAACCCACGTTCTCGGCGCCCGATGGCACGATTCGCCGTTATCAGTCAATGGGGGCGTTCCCGGACATTCAGCAGATCTGGCAGTACGGGGGGTACACTGGAACGGGTCATGTCGCCGTGATAAACGCCGACAGTGTGTTCGTCCGCTCCGGGCTCCTCAGCAACACCAGCGACGCACTGGTAATCTGCGATCACGCAGAGAACCAGAATCCGGCGACGACCACGGTCTGCGTGTCCGGCATCGATCCCGTTCTCATGGTCGACAGCCTTCGGATTCTCTATGGAGCAGACGCCTGGGCTGAGTCGAATCTTGACGTGCCGTCGCTCGGCTTGAGCGACACGACCTTCGTCGCGGCTGGTGGAGACCGGCAGTGGATTGCATTCGGCGAGGGGTCGACCAAGGAAGCTGGTCGCGTGATGATGGTGCAGAATCCCGGCAACTTCTTCTCGCCGTCGATTCTGGTTACCGACTACGTAAGCAACGCCTCGGACAAGGTTTTCGGGCTGGCGATCAATTCGAACAGCACGTCCGCAGCCGTTCATGGTGAGCAGTCGATCTTCTTCGAGGTTCAGTCGCCGTTCCACCTGCGCCTTGCGGGAACCGCAACCACGTTCAGCACCGGCGCTGGGGTCGCCTTCCACCCCAACAACATTGGCGATCTCTCGCCCTCCGATGCGCGAGTAGCGTTTGTCGCCTCGGCGAACGGCACTATCGAGATCATTGATACTTTCCATTACCTCAGGCGGGGTGCGCTCCCGGTGCGAGCGAACCTGTATGGTCCGATTCGGGTTACGCTGCCCATGCCGGGTGATGATCCGGCGGTGGTGCTCAAGCTGTTTGGCTTGACGACGGAAGGCCTGATCGTCATTGATATTCGCAACAACGACATTCTGTCGATACCGTAGGCGCTACGCAGGTCAGGCAGGTTGCCCTTATACTTGGCGAGCCCGACTTCGGTCGGGCTCGTCTCGTTTAAGGAGTGTTGATGCTTCGCTTTACCACCGCGGGAGAATCGCACGGCCCGGCGCTCGTTTCAATACTCGAGGGAATTCCTGCCGGACTCCCCTTGCTTGGAGCGGATGTGGATGCAGAGCTCGCCAGGCGGCAACAGGGCTACGGCCGCGGGCGGCGCATGCAGATCGAGCGCGACACCGTTCGGTTCCTGTCCGGCGTTCGCGCCGGCGAGACAATCGGTTCGCCTATCGCGATGCTCATCGAGAATCGCGACTGGAAGAACTGGCAGGAGATCATGGATCCGGCCCCGCACGAGGGCGACCCGTCGCCGCGGAAGCGCGCGGTTACGCGCCCGAGGCCCGGCCATGCGGATCTCACCGGGATGCTCAAGTACGACAGAGCAGATGCGCGCGACATTCTGGAGCGCGCATCGGCTCGCGAGACCACGGCTCGGGTGGCGGCCGGTACGATCTGCCGCGTCCTGCTGCGCACAGTGGGCGTGGCAATTGGCAGCCATCTGGTGCATCTCGGCGGCGTCGATGCCAACGTTCCCCACCCGCTGCCTGACGACCTGAATGATGCCGCCGACCGCTCCTCGTTGCGCACGCTCGATGCGGAGTCGGAGGCCCGGATGATCGAACGAATTGATGCCGCCAAGCGTGCCGGTGATACGTTAGGTGGAATCTGCGAGGTAGTGTGCACCGGTCTCCCTGCCGGCCTGGGATCGCACGTCAGCTGGGATCGCAAGCTCGACGGACGCATCGGCCGAGCGATGCTTTCGATCCCGGCGGTAAAGGGGGTAGAGATAGGACTCGGCTTCGAGGCGGCACGCCTCCCGGGCAGCGAGGTCCACGACGAGATCGAAGGTGACGACTCCCGCTCGGGTACGGGAAGGGTTCGACGTCGCTCCAATCGCGCCGGAGGCCTAGAAGGCGGCATGACGACCGGGGAACCGCTGATGGTTCGCGTGGCGATGAAGCCTATCAGCACTCTGATGCGGCCGCTTGCCACGGTCGACGTGGCCACCGGACAAGCTGCCGCCGCGGTCGCCGAGCGTAGTGATGTCACGGCGGTGCCGGCGATGGGTGTGATCGCCGAGGCGATGCTGGCTTTCGTGCTGGCCGCGGCGCTACTGGAAAAATTCGGCGGTGACTCGCTGGGAGAAGTTCAACGCAACCTGGCCGGGTACGTTGCCGTGGTCGACGCGCGGATCAAGGCGAAGTGAGTACCTTGTGACGAGCCGGACTCGACGCCCGTGCCCCGAGCTGCCTTCCGCTGACCCACGGCTGACGGCATACGTTAGGTTGGAGTTCGGTGTGTGAGCGAGGCGATTCGGCAGGTGATTCTGACAGGACTTCCTGGTTCGGGAAAATCCACCATTGGACGCGCGCTGGCTGAACGGATAGGGTGGGACCTGGTCGACCTGGACGGCGAGATAGTTCGACGCGCAGGCAGGTCGGTCTCGCGGATATTTGCGGAAAACGGCGAGGAACGCTTTCGAGACCTCGAGGCGTTAGCCACGTCCGAGCTGCGAAATCGACAGAGGGTAGTCATCGCACCAGGCGGAGGGTGGATCACTCGGCCTGCCACTGTCTCGCTTCTTCGACCGCCCGCCAAGCTCGTATACCTGCGTGTCGCGCCCGAGGTGGCGGCCCAGCGGATTCGCGAGGTTTCCGCCGAGCGGCCCTTGTTGTCCGGTTCCGACTTGCTGGTGCGTCTGAGTTCTCTTCTCATGGTCCGGGAGGGCGCCTACTCAACTGCCGATTTGACAGTCAACGCGGAACGTATTGTAGATGAAGTGCTTACACAGTGTATGGCGTGGCTTGTATCGGAGAGAATGGTTCCCTAGGTTTGCCCGCTGCGGATTCCAGAGGGCATTGCAAAGGAACTTTAGTGCAACGACCTCGATGGGTAGTCGTCCAGTTCATGCGGGGCGAATCGCATGGTCGCACCGATATGCGCCAGCGCAATTCCGTCCTGTGCGGAGTATATAAGGTATGACCTTTCGTGTACTTGGTCCGCATGAGCGGGGTCGTTTTGCCCCCGAAGCATGGGGGCATCTGCTGTCACTGAGCGGGGCAGGGATCCTGAATCCCGCGGAGCTGGAGCACGTGATCGAACGCGCAATGGCCCAGATCGACGGCCGGATTGCGCTCGATGAGCTTCGGGCGCTCATGGAAGGCGTGGGGCTGGTCGATGAGGGAGTGCCCGGAGATGGAACGACGTTGCACTGACGTCGCTGACGAATATTGCCGCTCGAGCGCGAAGATCCGGACGGGTCGTCGCCGCGCACTGAACGCATAGCGAGACTGAGACGATGGCGCAGAAAAAGACCACCAGATCGCGAAAGACCGCGAAGACCGGCGCGAAGAAGGCCGCCGGCCGGGTGGCGAAGTCTGCCCGGACCAAGCGGCTCTCCGAGGAGTACGAGGGCTCTGCCGATGTCGCGTCGAACGGCGCGACGTCACTGGTAATCGTGGAGTCACCTGCCAAGGCGCGGACGATCAGCAAGTATCTCGGGCGCAACTACAAGGTGCGCGCGACGGTGGGGCACATCATGGACCTGCCTCCCAAAAAGCTCGGCATAGACATCGAGGGCGGGTTCGAGCCGGCTCTCGTGCCTATCGAGGGCAAGGAAAAAACCATAGCCGAGCTGCAGAGCGCCGCACGGGACGCCAGCGAGATTCTGGTGGCCACCGACCCCGATCGTGAAGGTGAAGCAATCGCCTGGCACGTGGCCCAGCAGGTCAAGCGCTCCAGGAAGCCCATTCGCCGCGTGCTTTTCCACGAGATTACTAAGGATGCTGTCCGCGCCGCGATCGCCAACGCCGGCGTCATTGATGAGCGTAAGGTCGAAGCGCAGCAGGCGCGCCGTGTCCTCGATAGGCTCGTGGGCTACAAGGCGAGTCCTCTGCTATGGAAGACCGTCAAGACGGGGCTTTCCGCCGGACGCGTCCAGACGGTTGCACTCCGCCTGATCGTCGAGCGTGAGCGTGAGGTTCGGGCGTTCACGCCGGTTGAGTACTGGTCCATCGAGGCACTGCTGGAGAAATCGGCTCAGCGATTCACCGCACGGCTGCACCAGATCGACGGCGTCAAGCCGGGGATTCCCAACGAGGAATCTGCGGCGCGCATCCTTTCGGATCTCGAGGGACGGCGCAGCTTCACCGTCACCGATGTCAAGCGGCGGGAACGGCGCAAGAATCCCTCCGCACCGTTCACCACCAGCACCATCCAGCAGGAAGCATCCAAGAAGCTCGGCTTTGGATCCAAGCGCACGATGCGTGTTGCGCAGTCGCTATACGAGGGCATCGACCTGGGCGAGGAGGGCGCGGTCGGACTCATCACGTACATGCGTACGGATTCGACGCGCATTTCCGATTTGGCCGCGCGTCAGGCGCAGGATTACCTGAAGACGCTGTTCGGCGCCGAGTTCGTCGCCGCCGCGCCGCAGCTTTATGGCAAGGCTGGCTCGGCGACGAAGACGCAGGACGCGCACGAAGCAATCCGCCCAACCGATCCGGCCCGGCGGCCCGATGCCGTCAAGCGCTATCTGAACGCGGATCAGTTCAAGCTGTACCAGCTCATCTGGCAGCGGTTCATGGCCTCGCAGATGGCACCGGCGGTATTCGATACCACCACGGTCGACTTCGACCTCGGTCGTTATCTGTTCCGCTCTACCGGAAGCGTCGTGAAGTTCCAGGGCTTTCTCGCGCTTTATCGCGAGGCGCACGAGGATGGCGATGCCAAGCCGCTGGAGGATGAGCAGGAGCTGCCGCAGCTCGCCAGGGATGAGGCGGTGCCGGTCGTCGAGATCACGCCGAATCAGCACTTCACCACGCCGCCACCTCGCTTCTCCGAGGCCAGTCTCGTCAAGGAACTCGAGCGGCTCGGCATCGGGCGGCCATCTACCTACGCGCAGATCATTTCGGTGCTGCTCGACCGCCATTACGTGGGGCTCGATCAACGCCGGTTCACGCCTACCGCCCTCGGCGAGACGGTCGAGAAGGTGATGGTCAAGCAGTTCCCGGACATCTTCGACGTCGGCTTCACCTCCAACATGGAGAACGAGCTGGACAAGATCGAAGAGGGAACGTTAGGCTGGCGCAAGGTTCTCGAGGATTTCTACGGACCGTTCGCCGAGCGGCTTGGCGACGTGAATGTCGAAGCGCTGATCGGCCTTGTACACGATCTGTCCAAGCTGGATGAGGACCGGTGCCCGGAGTGCGGCGGCCGCCTCGTTGCGCGTGGCGGTTTCTTTGGACCGTACATCGCCTGCGAGAGGCAGCTCAAAAAGGAGTGTACCTACACCCGAAAGCTGGGTGTCGATCGCAAGCCGGCGCGGCCGAGCGGTGAGAAGTGCCACGAGTGCGGTGCCGAGATGCTGATCCGGCATGGGCGAAGCGGCGAGTTTCTCGGGTGCAGCCAGTTCCCGAAGTGCCGTGGCACGCGGCCAATGCCGACCGGGGTCAAGTGTCCCAAGGACAACGGCGACATCATCCAGAGGCGGTCAAAAGCTCGCGGCAAGGCATTTTATGGATGCGCCAACTATCCCAATTGCGACTTCGTCATCTGGGACAAGCCGGTCAACGAGACGTGTCCCGAGTGCGGCTATCTCGGTGCGGAGGCGAAGCAGAACAAGACGCGGGGGCAGTACCGCAAGTGCCTCAAGTGCGCCAACGAATGGGAGCTCGTAGTGAATGAAGAGGAGGAGGCGGTAGCGGTCTAGCAGCGCTATACTGCGGGGTGAGCGCAAACCAATCTCCTCCGGTACACGTAGTCGGCGGTGGTCTCGCCGGATCCGAAGCGGCCTGGCAGCTCGCCGAGCGGGGCCACGAGGTGTTGCTGCACGAGATGCGGCCACTGGTGTCCACAGCCGCCCACAAGACCGACCGGTTGGCCGAGCTCGTGTGCTCCAACACTTTCAAGAGCACCGAAACGACCAACGCGCACGGCCTGCTCAAGTCCGAGATGCGGCTGCTCGGATCGGTCGTACTCGAGGCGGCGGATGCGGCGCGAGTTCCGGGGGGCACCGCCCTCACCGTCGACCGCGACGTTTTCTCTCAAGGCATACACGAGCGCCTCAGCGCACATCCACTCGTCAAGATCGTCCGCGGCGAGGTTCGTGAGATAGCTCCGCCCGCCGTGATCGCGACGGGCCCGCTCACCTCGGACGCCCTCGCAGCATCGTTGCGTGAGAGTTTAGGCGTCGATGCGCTCGCCTTCTATGATGCCATTGCGCCGGTGATTTCTCGCGAGTCGATAGACGAATCTCTCGTGTTCGCCGCCTCCCGGTACGACAAGGAGACGATGGCTGGCGCGGGGGAGGAGGGTGCCTATCTCAACGCGCCGATGTCGCGCGAGGAATACGAAGGGTTCATCGACGCCCTGACCGCCGCCGACCAGCACCACGGACACGAATTCGACGCTGTTCCGTACTTCGAGGGGTGCATGCCGGTCGAGGAGATCGCGCGGCGCGGCCGCGAATCGCTGCGATTCGGTCCGATGAAGCCAGTCGGTCTTCGTGACCCACGCAGCGGACGGCTGCCCTATGCCGTGGTGCAGCTTCGACGCGAGGATCGAGGTGGGCGGATGTGGAACCTGGTCGGTTTCCAGACTCGGCTGCGGATTCCCGAGCAGCAGCGGGTACTGCGCACCATTCCGGGGCTCGCCGAGGCGGAGTTTCTGCGCTATGGATCGATTCACCGGAACTCCTACATCAATTCGCCTGCCGCCCTTACGCCGGCCTTGTCGATGCCTGGCGAGTCCCGCGTCTTTCTCGCCGGGCAGATCACCGGCGTCGAAGGGTACACCGAAAGCGCAGCGACGGGAATTCTGGCCGGTATGAATCTCTCGCGGACGTTAGGTGGCGAAGCTCCGGTGATTCCACCTCCGGTGACCATGCTGGGTTCTCTCTATCGCTATCTCCGCGAAGCCGATCCACGCCACTTTCAGCCGATGAACGCGAATTTCGGGCTGCTCGATGAGCTCCCCGAGCGCGTGCGCGACAAGCGGCGAAAGCGCGAGTTGCTCGCCGAGCGGGCACTGGCGGCGATGGAGCAGTGGCGGGACGAGGTGGCGCTGGCGGCGACGGGGTCGTGAGCGCGGATCGCGCACGGGGGGCCCCCCCCAACAGCGATGGTAACGCCGATTCGCCCTCCGGCCAGCATCACTCCGTCTCCGGCGACACCGAATCGCTTCCCGACGAGGTCCGCGAATTTCTCACCAGTCTCGAGCGCGAGCGGGATTACTCGCCCAATACAATTCGCGCCTATCGGCGCGACCTCGCCGAGTTCACCGCCTATCTGGCGAATCGCGCCGGCGGCCGTGCCCGTGGATGGGACACCGTCGATCGCCTGACTATTCGCGGATTCCTCGGTACGCTTTCCCGTCGCGGCATCGCCAAGCGCTCGGCCGCCCGTACTTTGTCCGCGGTGCGCAGCTTTTACCGATATCTGCATCGCAACGAGCTTGTCGCCACCAATCCTGCCAGTGGCATTGCGACTCCCAAGCTCGATAGGCATCTCCCGGCCTGGCTCGACCGCGCCCAGATAGACCTGCTCTTTCAGATGGCCGAAG
>JBPCLX010000354.1:0-8668 GCA_051002815.1 Gemmatimonadaceae bacterium | reverse complement strand
CGGCGGCGAATCGTACGACGTGCTGATCACCGGCGGCGAGATTCTCGACGGCACCGGCGCTCCGGCATTCCGTGGCGACGTTGCCGTCAGCGGCGGACGCATCGCCCGTGTGTCCCGCACCGCCCTCGCACGGTCGAGCGCGGTGCGCGTCATCGACGCAAGCGGGCTGACGGTGGCTCCGGGGTTCATCGATCTGCATGCGCATCTCGATCCGCTCCTCCGCCTGATCGACATGGAGAGCAGCGTGCGGCAAGGGGTGACTACGGCGGTCGGTGGTCCGGATGGCGGTGGCCCCTGGCCGTTCGGCGCGTATCTGGACTCGGTCGAGAAGGCGGGACCCGGCGCCAACGTCGCCTTCCTCGTTGGGCACAATACCGTCCGGCGCGAGGTAATGGGACTTGCCAACCGTGAGCCCACGCCTGACGAGCTCGATCGAATGCGGCGGATGACAGGACAGGCCCTTGGCGAAGGGGCGTTCGGAATATCGACGGGCTTGCGCTATCTCCCCGGAACATTTGCCACTACCGATGAAGTGGTGGCGCTATCGAAGGTCTCTTCCGATTCCGGGGGCATCTATACCTCGCATCTGCGCGAGGAGGGATTAGGCCTGTTCGAGGGCGTGCGCGAAGCGATTCGGATCGCTCGTGAGGCAGACATTCGCGTGGTGCTCACACACCACAAGGCCGTAGGCCAGAAAATGTGGGGAGAGAGCCGGCGCACGCTCGCGATGGTCGATTCGGCGCGAACGATGGGTCTCGACGTGAGGATGGACCAGTACCCGTACACCGCGACATCCACCGGGACAGCGGTACTGATTCCTTCCTGGGCGCTTGCCGGCGGTGATTCGGCGTTCGCGCGGCGGACGCGCGATCCGGTGCTGCGCGACAGCATAACGCGCGGCATCATCTTCAATCTGCTCAACGACCGGGGCGGCGGCGACCTGCGAAGGGTGCAGTTCGCGCGCGTTGCCTGGGATGCCTCACTGGAGGGCAAGACGCTGCACGACTGGGTGGTGCGCGAAGGGCTGGCGCCCACTCCGGAGAACGGCGCCTCCCTGGTGATCGAGGCGGAGTTGCGAGGCGGAGCGAGCGGGATCTACCACGTACTCGATGAGGGCGATGTCGAGCGGATCATGCGTCATCCCATGACCAGCCATGCGTCGGATGGACGGCTGTCGAAACCCGGTGAGGGAGTGCCGCACCCCCGCGGTTACGGCACCTTTCCTCGCGTGCTTGGCGTGTACGTGCGCGATCGCGGTGTGCTGACACTCGCGGAGGCCGTCCGAAAGATGACGTCCCTTCCGGCAGCCACCCTGAACCTCGCCGATCGCGGTCGGGTGGCCGAGGGACTGGTCGCCGACATCGTGATCTTCGATCCGGCGCGAGTCGCCGATCAGGCGACTTTCGTAAACCCCCACCAGTATCCGGCCGGCATTCCATGGGTGCTGGTGAACGGACAGATAGCGGTGGAAGAAGGGCGATTCACTGGCCGGCGGGCAGGTGCCGTGCTGCGGCGAAAGCCCGGCCGCAGCCGCGACTGACCTCTCGTCCGCCGAAAGCGCTAGGCGGGCTCCTGGCCGGTAGGCTCAACCGGCTCCCGTTGATCGCTGCTCGTCCTTGGCTCACCCCCACGCCCACCATAACCGCTTTCGTGGGTTCGCTTTGGCGCTTCTGTCGGTGTTGCCTCCTGACCTGCGTCGGAGTCGTTCTGTTCCCGATCGCGCTTTTCCCGATTCTTCTCAGGCACGCTGTTCACCACGGTGGCGGGGGGGAGAGTGACGTGATCGCGGCAGCAGGGGTGCAACGTACGTGCCTGTCGGCGCAATGCCGTCCCGACGAATAGCGCCAGCAGGTCGCACGTCCTTGCAAACCGAGAGGTTCCTTGCATCCGGCACGGTCGGCCGTGGACTCGCTCTACGCTATGTGTATGCGCTGCAACATGTTCAGATAGGGCATAGGCGTTGCTTTACCCAAGGTCTCAGGCCGTGAATCGCTGTGTTCGGGCACTCCGTGTCCGATTCGGTCTCCAATCGTCACTACTTGAGCGAATGCCGCGAGCGGGTTTCCGCCGCGGAGGCGTAGGTGGCGCCGCCACGTCCGTAGACCCTATCCGATTTCCGATGTCTGAGAGCATGAGTGTGGAGAACGGCGTTCACCACGTAATCGGTGAAAGCGCGCCGGTTCGCGAGGCGCTCGAGCTCGCCCGCAAGGTGGCGACGACGCGATTGACCGCTGTACTCATCGTTGGCGAGACCGGCACAGGGAAGGAGCTGCTCGCCCGATCGGTGCATTACGCGGGACTCACGCACGGCGAGCCGTTCATAACGTTGAACTGCGGATCGGTGCCGGAGCATCTCCTGGAGTCGGAGCTGTTCGGTCACGAGCGCGGATCCACCGGTGACGCGCGCACGCAAAAGCGCGGGATGCTCGAGTTGGCCGGTGCGGGAACGGTTTTTCTCGAAGGAATCAGCGAACTGCCGCAGCGCCTGCAATCGCCGCTGCTCCGTGCAATCGAGGATCGCCGGATTCGTCGCATTGGCGGGCACGATGAGGTTCGCGTGAACTGCCGGATCGTCGCTTCAGCGACGGACGGGTTGCCCGAAGCTGTGTCGCGGCTGGAATTTCGTGAGGATCTGTACTACCGATTGAACGTCTTTCGCATTTCGCTGCCGCCGTTGCGTGAGCGGGGTGACGACGTGCTGCTGCTTGCGCGGCACTTTCTCGAGCAGGTTGCTGCGGAGCAGGCGCTTCAGCCCAAGGCTCTCAAGACGGATGCGATTGCTTCGCTGCGATTGCATTCGTGGCCAGGCAACGTGCGTGAGCTCAAGCATGTAATTGAGCGCGCCGCCATCCTGTGCGAATCGAATGGCGTTGGCGCGGAGCATTTGATGATCCAGCACCGCATGACCGCGCCAGCCGCGGGCCGCATGACAGCGGTTGGCGGCGAGATCCGCGTGCCGCCTGGCGGCAAGCAGCTTTCGATCATCGAGCGAGAGGCGATTCTCCTGACGTTGCAGCTGACCAACGGCAATCGCAGTGCGGCCTCCCGCATTCTGGGGATCTCGCGACCCACGCTTGCGCGCAAGCTGCGCGAGTACGGGATGACGTCCGGCGTGCTGCCGGCCGCGTGATCCCGATTCGCGCCCGCGACATAGTGTCGCTCGAGCAATGGGCTGGCTGATGCGGCGACCAATGGATCCCGAGGCCAATCGGCCGATTCGGGTGCTTTGCGTCGATGGCGATTCCTCGACGTCGGCCTGGCTCGACGTCGCGCTCATCGATACCGGTGCCGAGCGCGTGCAGGTAGAGCACGCCGGCACTACGCTGGAGGCCCTGAAGTGGCTGACGGAAACGTCGTTCGATGTCGCGGTGATTGCCCTGTGCGATGGCGCCGGCGACGAGCTCGACGTGCTCTTGGCACTGCAGGAGCACGCGCCGGAGCTGGCAATCGTAATGCTCTCGACCGTCCCCGATATGGGCAGGGCAGTACGGGCGCTGCGAACGGGTGCTCAGGATGCCCTTGTACGAGGCCAGGTCGACGGCATCGCGCTGTCGCGAGCAATGCGGTTTGCGATCGAGCGGCAGCACATGCGCACGGCGCTCCACACCAAGACCCTGGTGGACGACCTGACGGGTTTGTACAACCGTCGTGGCTTCATCTCGCTCGCAAGGCAGCAGATCAAGACGGCCGAGCGCCTATCGCGCGATGTCGTTCACGTTTTCATGGACGTGGACGGAATGAAGCAGATCAACGACACGTTCGGCCATCGCGAGGGCGACCTGGCGCTGATCGAAACAGCGGACATCCTGCGCGCCACCTTTCGTGAGTCCGATGTACTGGCGAGGATGGGTGGTGATGAATTCGCGGTGCTGGCGCTGGAGACGTCGCCGCTAGCTGCCGATTCGCTCCTCGAACGGCTTTGCAGCCAGCTCGGCGAGCGTAATTCGCGCGGCCACCGTCCGTACGCGCTGTCGTTCAGCGTGGGCAGCACCCGTCATCTGGCGGGATCGCCCTGCCTGTTGGATGAATTGCTTGCGCGCGCCGACGGATTGATGTACGCGCAGAAGCGTAGCCGCTTCTCCACACCGGCCGCTGTGGCACCCGCGCCGCAGCCTGCACAGCCTCGCGTAAGATCCAGCTCGGAGTAGCATAGAACCAAATTTCGCCATAAAACGTTGGCCTGGCGCGAGTTGTCGCCGCCCTCCGGCCTCGTCCGCCATGAGCCGCCACGGAGAATGTGACGGGGAACACATCTTGTTGTTGAGGTCGCCACAGTGTGTAGGGCTTGGTCAGGTACATGGGACGGGAGACTTCTGTGCGGAACATGGGACGACTTCAGAGACGGATTTCCATCACCGGCAAGCGAGGCGTAGGCAAGCCGCAGCCGGTAAGAGTCGGCGATCGAACGCTCGAGGATCCGGAAATTCTTCGCGAGTTCGTCCGGAACCTGCGCGAGGGGATCTACATCTCCAGCACACAAGGACGCATCCTGGACGCGAACCCGGCTTTTCTGGAGATGGTCGGTGTGGGATCGCTCGAGGAGCTGGATGCGGTGCCGGCTCAGGCGCTGGTGGCCAATCCTGAACAGCGGCGGCGTGAGCTGGAACTACTGGAGCGGGACGGGACGGTTCGAGAGTTCGAACTGCTCATTCGCCGTGTAGATGGCGAGTTGCGAACCGTTCTCGACACGACCTACATCTTCAGCGACCCGATTACCGGTGAGCGCCGGTATCACGGCATTCTCGTGGACATAACGGCGCGCAAGGAGCTGGAGAGCCAGCTGATCGAGTTGAGCATCCGCGATCCGCTCACCGGATGCTACAACCGCCGGTACCTGGCCGAAGCCCAAAAACAGATGCTCATGAATCCCGACGAGGAGTGGGGGTGCATCTTCATGGACATCGATCACTTCAAGCAGTACAACGACCGGCACGGCCACCAGTCCGGCGATGATGTGCTGCTGAAGATGAGCCGGTTTCTCATGCGACAGGTTCGCGCGGAAGAAGCGGTTGTTCGGATCGGAGGTGACGAGTTCGTGATACTCCTTAATGGGGATCAGGGATCGCATACGGAGAGTGTCGCGAAGCGTCTTCAGGTGGCCGCACTCCGCACTGCACCGGTCCCGTTCTCACTGGGCTGGGCGGTTCGTGAGCCCGGCGAGGTGCTGGAGAAGATGCTCGGCCGGGCCGATGCCAATCTGCTGGAGGTCCGGGTGATCGAGCGGGCTCCCCGCAGCTCCGCCGACGAGCCGGTGCTGCTGCCGGAGGACTGATCGGCCGCACTGGCGGGAGTGTGCAAGTTCGATCGGCGGCGGCGTCTCTCTTGTGTACCCAGACGCAAGGAGTCGTCTCATGCGCGCCGCAATCGCCGCCCTGCTTTTCATTGCTCCACTTACGCTGCCCGCCCAGGGCCGTGTCATTCCGCGCCCGTGCCCGCAGCCGGTGCCGCGGTGCGTGCCCGTAGTTGCATCCCAGGTCGAACGCCTATCGAGCCGGGTGCGGGTGCACCTTGTCGACCGCGTGCTCAGCTACGAAATCGATGAGGAGTTCATCAACCGCGGCGGCATGATCGGCGAGGCCGACTACCTGTTTCCGCTGCCGGGAGGCGCCGCGTTTCAGGACCTGGCACTGGAGATCAACGGCGAGATGACGACAGGCGAGACGATGGATGCCGTCGAAGCGCGCCGCATCTACGAGGAAATCGTCAGGCAGCAGAAGGATCCGGCGCTGGTCGAGTGGATGGGACAAGGGCTGTTGCGCACGCGGATCTTCCCGATAGCCCCAGGAGAGCGCAAGCGGGTGCAGGTGCGCTACCAGATGGTGGCGCAGCGTGAGGGCGATGCGCTCCGCATAGACCACTTTCGCGGGGCCGGATCGCCCGGGCGTGCGGGCCGGTCGCCTGACGAGAGCATGCGTTTCACCCTTCTTTATCCCCGCACGCCGGATTACGGTCGGGCCTATTCCCCGACGCACGTGCTCAGCGTCGTCGAGCAGGGACGGGAGATGCAGGCCGAGGTGCGCGGCAACGCGCGAGAGGTGACCATTCTCCTTCCGGTGAGGCGCGGCAACACGGCGGCGATTACGGTGCTCTCCCACGCGCGCTCCGGTGACGACGGTTTTGCGCTGATCACCCTCGCGCCGCCGGCGCTCCCTCCGCGCACGACTCCCCGCGACGTGACGTTCGTGCTCGACATTTCCGGATCGATGCGCGGCCGGAAGATGGAACAGGCACGGGCCGCCGGAAAACAGCTCCTCGCGACGCTGGCGCCCGAGGACAGGTTCAGACTCATCGACTTCGCCAGTAGCGTGGGTACGTTCCGCAATACGTTCGTTCAGGCAACTGCGGCGAACGTGCGCGCGGCGGAGGAGTATCTCGATGATCTGCAGGCGAGCGGCTCTACGAACATCAGCGATGCGCTGGAGGCGGCGCTGGACGACTCACGGCGCGGCGCAGAGGGGCGCCTGTCGATGGTGTTGTTCGTTACCGACGGGGAGCCGACGGTCGGAGAGCGTGACCCCGCGGCTATCGCCGCGCGGGCCGCGCGTATTCGCGGCCGGGCACGTGTGTTCACCTTTGGACTGGGCGCCGACGTGAACGTGACGCTGGTGGAGCAGCTTGCCCTGGGCGGTCAGGGAACCGCGACGTTCGTGCGTCCCGAGGAATCGCCGGAGCGGGCGGTCGAAGTGGTAGCCAGCCGCCTGACGAACCCTGTGGCGACCGGCGTACGCATTCGCGCCGAGGGCGTGCGGTTGCATGGGGTGCACCCATCAGGCGACCTGGACCTGTTCGCCGGCCAGGATCTGGTGGTGCTTGCTCGCTATACTGGTAGCGGGACGGCCAGGCTCCGGTTCGAGGGAATGACGGCCGACGGGCCGGTGAGCTGGTCCGCTCAGGCAACCTTCGCCGACCGTTCGCGCGCCAACGCGTTCGTACCACGGCTATGGGCAACGCAACGCGTCGGCTGGCTCGCCGCCGAGAAGCGGGCAAACGGCGGTTCGGCAGAAGTCGATGCTGAGATTCGTGAGCTAGGCGAGCGTTACGGAATTCCGACGGAGTTCACGTCGTATTTCGTGCCGGAGCCTGGAGTGCTTGCCGACCTGCAGCGCGGCGTGGCCGG
Organism: Gemmatimonadaceae bacterium; assembly: GCA_051002815.1. Taxonomy (GTDB): domain Bacteria; phylum Gemmatimonadota; class Gemmatimonadetes; order Gemmatimonadales; family Gemmatimonadaceae; genus JALZIF01. The sequence continues at coordinate 1,551 of JBPCLX010000354.1, read as the reverse complement.
TGGTACAGTGGCAGGACGCGTCGCGGCGCCGCCAGCGGTGGCGACCGAAGCCGCGGTGCGATCCCGGAGATTCGAGGCCGCGCGCACTTCGGCCGAGCAGCGTCAGGCGGTGAGCCTTTCCGATGTGGCGGCGGTGTCGAACCAGGCCGCCGGACAGGATGCAGCCGGTGTTCGTCAGGCAGCCAATCGGACGTTCGTACTGATTGATGGAGTCTGGACCGACCAGGTGGACGCCGGCGGCGCTGTCGTTGTGCGCGTGAAGCCGTATTCGGCCGCCTACTTCGCCTTGATCGAGCGGCTGCCGATGGTCGAAGAGGCGTTCAGCCTCGGTGATCGCGTGCGGATCACCGGCCGGCAGGTGGTGCTGGAGCTGTCGCCCGACGGGGTTGACCGCCTGAGCGAGACCGAGCTTCGGCGGATGCTGGCGAGCTGGTGATGCCGTGACCGAGGCGGAGGTCGAGCGGTTGTTTCGAGAGTATCACCCGCAGCTGGTGCGGTTCCTGACGCGCCAGCTCGGGGACCGCGACCGGGCGGAGGAATTGGCGCAGGAGACCTTTCTCCGGGCTCTTCGACAGGAGCGGCTCACCAATGAACGGGCATGGCTATTTACCGTGGCCAACAACCTCGTGCGGGACGATGTGCGCCGCGACGTGCGGCAGCGGCATCACTTGACCCTCCTCCAGGCGGAGGAGCGCCAACGGGAGCGTGAGGCGCATGCGACTCAGCCGGAGGCCGACCATGAAGAGAGCACGAAGCTCGCTCGCCAGGCACTCGGCATGCTGGCAGAGCGCGACAGGCAGGCGCTGCTGATGCGTGAGGAAGGACTCGACTACGGCGAGATCGCGCAGGCGCTGGAGCTCTCGGCGGGTTCAATCGGAACGACGCTGGCGCGAGCGCGCCGGCGGTTGGTGGAAGCGTACGAGGCACTCCAACGGAGCGCGGGAGCATCGAATGCAGCATCCTGACGAAGGTACGATTCATACGTGGCTCGATGAAGCGCTGCCTGACGAAGAGGCACGCGCGATCGAGACACACGTGGCCTCGTGCGCTCCCTGCGCGGCGCTGGTTGCCGAAGCGCGCGGGTTGTCCGCGCGTGCCTCGCGCATTCTCGGCGCGCTGGATGACGTGCCCGGCTCGGTCGTACCCACCCGCGCTCGATCGCCGCGGACCGTGCAGGCGCCGTGGTGGAGGCGCCCCGCCGTGGCAGCCGCCGCGGCGATGGCGATCGTCGCGACCGGAACGACGATGGCTGTAACGCGCGACTGGGGCTCGCGCAGCTCGCCGCGTATGGAGGCGGTGTCGGAGTTGGTGCTACCCCCGACCGAGGTGCCGGCAGTCGTGAATGTCGATACCACCGCACCGGAATCCGTTGCCGAGCGGGCGTCGGCGCCCGCGAGTCCCTCTCCGGAACGCGGACAGCGAGCGCTGGAAGCAGAGGTAGCCCAACTGAAGTCCGCCCCGGTAACGACGGGCATAGTCACCAGCGTTCAGGAAGAGGCCCTTGAATCGAGGCCCGCACTCGACGCCCGCTCTCGAAGCGAGGCCTCTCGC
>JBPCLX010000353.1:0-3014 GCA_051002815.1 Gemmatimonadaceae bacterium | reverse complement strand
GGATGAGAGGAGCGATGGCGCACTGTATCGGCAGCATCGGCGCTTGGCGCGACTGGTCGGAGGGCGCGGCTCGCGTGCCCCTCCAGGGCGCCGCGCGGAAGATGACGCTGAATGCGCTGCGCACACTCGGCGCGGTGACGTTGCTCGCCTGCGCAGCGCCTAGCGACCAGCAGGCTCAGCAGTCCCAACAGGACGAGTGGCGTACGGATTTCTCGCGTCACACCGTGCCACTCGAGGAGATCGTCTCCGGCGGACCGCCAAAGGACGGCATCCCCGCAATTGACCGGCCCAACTTCGAGACCGTTCGCCGCGCCGACCGCTGGCTGCAGGATCGCGAGCCGGTCATCGTGGTGGAGCACGGCACGACGGCTCGTGCATATCCGATCCAGATTCTCATCTGGCACGAGATCGTCAACGATCGCATCGGCGACCTGCCTATCGCGGTGACGTACTGTCCGCTCTGTAACACGGCGATCGTGTTCGACCGGCGCCACCGCGACCGTGTGCTCGACTTCGGTATCACGGGCAGGCTCCGTCACTCGGATCTCGTGATGTACGACCGGCAGACCGAGAGCTGGTGGCAGCAAGCGACGGGGGAGGCGATCGTGGGCGCCTTTGCGGGCGACACGCTTCGGTGGCTCCACGCCCAGATGGTGAGTTGGGCGGAGTTCAAGGCAGCGCATGCGAGCGGCCAGGTACTGTCGCGTGAAACGGGAGTCAGCCGCCCATATGGCACCAACCCGTACGCCGGCTACGACGCGCCGCGGGGATCGCCGCTGCCGGGGTTCTTCAGCGGCAAAAATGACAACCGGCTCCCGCCGATGGAGAGAGTCGTCGCCGTCCGCCTGGGGTCCGAAACCGTGGCCTATCCCTTCTCGCGGCTGCGCGAGGTGCGGGTCGTCAACGACGCCGTGGGCGGTCGTTCGGTGGTCGTACTCTGGTCGCCGGGTATGGCGAGTGCGCTGGATGATCCCACCGTTGCCTCCGGCCGCGACGTGGGAGCGAGTGGCGTCTTCGACCGCCGGTTGTGCGCGTCAGGCAGTGAGCAGTGCAGGACGCTCACCTTCGAAACGAGTGCGGGCGGATTGTTCCGCGACAAGGAAACCGGTAGCTCGTGGAATCTCCTGGGCCGCGCCGTCGCGGGTCCCTTCCGCGGTTCGCGCCTGAACGCACTCCCGTCCGGGGACTACTTCTGGTTCGCGTGGGCCGTGTTCCGTCCGGAGACGCGCGTCTGGCGGTAAGGCACCACTGTGGCGCGGGACGCCGGTGGCGCGACGGCCGGCCGGCTACGCGTTTCGAATCTGAGGCTACCCACCGCGAGCCGCACCGACCGCCGCCACGATGGTAGACACCAGCGCGGCATTCTTTCTTCCGCTCTGTCGCCAGGTGAATGCACGTCAGACGCCCGCTCGCTTCCGTCGGAACCGCCGCACGATCGCGGGCCCGAACGAGATCGCGATGAGGCGGCCCCCGGCGACTGCCACGTGCAGCAGCGCCCTGCTTCGTGCCCCCGTCACGCCGGCGAGCAGGCTGTCGGCGAAGTACGTGTACACGGATCGTTCCGGGGATGATGCCGAGTGCCGTGGACAGCGCGTAGGACCGGAATGGAACCGGTGCGAGCCCGGCGGCGAAATTGAGGGCATTGAATGGGACGATCGGGATGAGACGAAGGCGAAGGAGCGCGGCGAATCCCGTCTTTCCCGTTAGGCTTTCGAGCAGCCTGGCATGTCGGCCGAGGAGGTTCCGAACGGCGCTGCTGCCAAGCTGCCGTGCCAGTCCGTAAGCTGTCAGTGCGCCGAGCGTGGCCCCGATCCAGTTGAGTAGGGACCCCAATGCCGTTCCGAAGATGGCGCCGCCAGCGAGCGTGAACGCCGTCGCCGGCAGGCCGAACCCGGCGGTCACCGCGTACGCGACCACGAAGAGCACCCCGACGGCGGGCACCTCACGCGCGCGGCCGATCGCGTCCGCAAGGCGCTCGGCATGGCCGAGCTCCGCGATGCCGAGTCGATGCGCGCCCCAGCCGGCGAGAACCAGGACCGCCGCGAGCGCCGCGAGCCGGAGGATCGCGGTGCGGCGACCGATTCTGGGCGGGGCGGAAAGCGCGACAGCACCGCTTCGACGAGCGCCGATCGCCTGGCTCTCACGTCAGGGGTTGAGGCACGCTGGACGCCGCGAAGCAACTCGCTCGCGGTAACTACTGACAGAAAAAACTGTTCGTCTTCTCGCCCAGCGAGCCTGCGCTCGACCGAGACCTGCCCAGGCCCGAACTCGATCAACGCGGAAGCGTCGATCAGGATTCCCACGGATCCCGTACCGGCGATCCGGACAACTCGGAGCGTGCCCGCGCGAGGTCCTCGTGGAGGCTGCGGGCCTCGGCCTCGCTCAGACGCGGGAGCGAAGTAAGCCTACGCTGGACACCCAAAGCTACGGTTGTCACCGCGGCGAAACCGGGCTCTGGATTCCGGCTTTCGCCGGAATGACGGGCTAGGCTATGGTACGTTGACATATTGACGCAGCATATGCATGTATATATGCATGAGGACAACCATCCGCCTCCCCGATGACTTGCTGCAAGCCGCGAAGTTGCGCGCCGTGCAGACAAGTCGCACGCTCACGAATGTGATCGAGGAGGCATTGCGCGCCGCCCTCGCAAGCGCGTCTCCTACCCAAGAGGATGCCGTCAGCCTACCCACCTTCGGTCGCGGCGGCGTGCGACCCGGCGTCGACCTGGATGACACCGCCTCGCTTCTCGAGCTCATGGAGGAGGGTCGGTAAAGCCAACCCGGCACCATGATTCTGCCTGACGTCAACGTCCTCGTCTACGCGCACCGGAAGGACACTCCCCGGCATGAGGACTATCGCGCGTGGCTGGAAGGGGTGCTGTCCGGTCCCTCGGCGTTCGGTCTCGCCGATCTGGTCCTGAGCGGTTTCCTGCGGGTCGTTACACATCCCAGGGTGTTCAAGGAACCTACGCCGCTGGCCGACGCACTGGCGTTCCTGCGGGCTGTGCGCGA
>JBPCLX010000352.1:0-5826 GCA_051002815.1 Gemmatimonadaceae bacterium | reverse complement strand
CTGCGCATCGTCACCGACGAGTCTGATTCGCATTGACGGTCCCGTTACTCTGCGGCAGAGAGCACAGACTACGGCGTCGGGTGAGTATGTCGCGAACTTCATTGCAACTGGCTCCCTGGTCATTACTCCGATCGATGGCTCGACCGGAGCGCCGAGCGGCCCATCTTACCGGGCGCGAGTCGTCGAGCGCCATTCGGGCCATCTCAATGCCGTGACGCAGAGTGGATTCAATTTTAGGGAGCAGCACGAGCTTCCGCCGACGGGCCCCGAGCGCGGCACATTGCACGAGCTGTTGCGTGTCGGTACCGGCGAGAGCGACAAGTACGTGCTAAACATTTCGTGCTGATGTCAATGCGGGCGAGCACCGATTCACCGGCGCTCGCCCGCATTGCCTGATCCTTCCCAGTTCGGCTGCGACCCGATCAACGCCTCACGTCGCCCGAATACGCGTCGCCTCGAAAATACCTCGACATCGAAAGGCCTGGTCTTCGCTGCATCGGCATTGACGGCGCAGCCAGCAACCTCATGTCTAATCTATTCCATTCTGCCTCGCGAAGTCGGCGAGCTCTCCCCGGGTTGCGACCTCCAGCTTGGTGAAGATGTTCGACAGGTGCGTGCTCACGGTTCGCGGCGAGATTCCGAGCGCGACGCCGATCTCCTTGTTCGACCTCCTCGCCCCGATCAACCTGATGATCTCGATCTCGCGTCCCGTCAGCCTATCCGTTCCGGCCACCGTCGACCTGGCCGGCGGACGCGCGCCGAGCCGGCGAAGATCCTCACGAGTTCGGTCTACTTCCGGCGCCGCCCCCAGACGAAGGAGAACGTCATGTGCGATGCGCAACTCGCGGATCGCTTCATCTCGGTCGCCGGATGCGGCGAGCTGACTGGCGAGTTCCTTGCGCATGCGCGCCGCGTCGTAGACGAACGGCACGCTCTCCAGCGCGGTTACTGCATCACGCAACATTCCGATCGCCCGTGCACGGTCTCCTTGCACCATCGGCAGCAGCGCCGCCGCACCCATCGCCCATGCTCGCCCAAGCGGATGCCCCAAGCGCTCCGACTCGCGTGCCAGGTGCTCACCATAGCGTAAGGCGCGGTCCAGATCCCTCGCTCGCAGACACGCCTCGCACAGCACCGGAATGAGCCGATGTACGGTCCAGACGGGGTAACCACAACGATCGGCGATCGCCAATCCTGCCTCTGCCACGCGGATCGCTTCGTTGTACTCGCCGGCGACGAGGTGTTGAAAGGCGCGGCCGGTGTGCGCCGGAACCACGCTGTGCACGTCGAGCCGCGGCGAGTCATCGAGCGCCGTGGCCGCGCCGCTCACCTCCCAGGCTTCATCGATGAGCCGTACGCCCAGCTCGTGCTCACCGCGCGCGAGCCGCACAATGGCGGTCCAGACCAGTAGTCGGGGGAGGAGGGCGCGTTGGCCCAGCACCCGCGCCAGAGAAATCCCACGGTCACCTAACATGAGGGCCGCTTCCCAGTCCCCCGTCGCCGACGCCAGCTCGATGGCAATTTCGTCTACCCAGAGTTTGAGCACCGGCGAATTCGTCTGCTCGGCGAGCCGTTCGGCCTCGGAGGTATGGTAACGGGTCGCCGCCTCGTTGCCGGAGAGCCCGCCAAGCATACCTAACGCCCAGTGAACGGTGCACTCCACCGACTTCTGCTCAGTTTCGCGGGCGAGCGCCAGCGCAATGTCGCCGTGGTGGCGGGCTTCCTCAGGCGATCCGGTCCACAGAGCGAGCAGCAAGTGCGTTCGATGAAGGCGTGCCAGCAGTGGGCGGTCCTCGACCTGAGCAGCCAGCTCCCGGGCGGTCTCGACGTCGGTGCGCGCGGCCGAGGCGTCGCCGACCATTTGGCGGCACATGCCGCGAGCAAGGAGAATTCGGGCCCTCATCCCCGGATCGTCGGACGTGGCAAGAGCATCATCGTAATGACGAAGAGCTTCACCCAGCTGGCCGCCCCACTGCGCGGTCAACGCCAGCCGCCGGTGAAGTTCCGGCAGCCGCTGGCGGTCGTGCTGCTCTGACCACTCGACCGCCTGAATCCAAAGCTCCCGTGCTTCACGATATTCGCCGAGCCGCTGCCGCGCGCGGGCGAGCGCTTCCATGACTGGAATGCGCGCGTCCGGCGGATCGTCGGCCATGCGCTCCAGCGCCGCCGCGAGAAAGGATGCGGCCTCACGGCTCGCCGACGTGTCGAGCGCACGGTTCCCGGCAATCGTCAGGTATCGAACGGCCTTTGCCCTGAGTAATGGCTCTTCGCGCCGCTCGGCACGCAGGTAGTGATATGCCAGCTCGTGGGCATGCCGTTCGTCATCGTCCCCGTAGACTCGCTCGAGCGCCGCGGCAACGCTCCCATGCAGTGCCCGCGCGCGTGCCCGGCCCAGCTCACCGGTCAGCGTTTCGCGGATCATTGGATGCGCCAGCTCATAGGCAACATCGCCCTCTACGTCCGTCTCCTGCAACAATCGCTGCCGGCGAAGTTCAGCCAGCGCCTCGAACAGGATCTCGGGCGCAAGCCCGGCGACGTCGGCAAGTACGCGATGCTCGATGCGAGCGCCCAGCACTGCCAGCAGGTCAGCGACCTGGCGCGCCGACGGGCTCGTGCGGCCCAGGCGGACCAGCAGTGCCTCACGAACGGACGCCGGCAGTACCAGGTTCTCATCGTCGAACCCTTCCCAGTGTCCGTCGTGCACGACCAGTCTTCGTTCCGCGATCAGCGCCTTCAGCGTCTCCTCGACGAAGAAGATGTTTCCTCGCGTCCACCGGAACAGCAGCGATGCAAAGCCGTGAATGACGGCTCTCGGTGCACCGAATGTCTGCGCCACCAATTCTCCCAGCTGATCGTCGTCGAGCGGGGTAACGGCCAGTACGGTGGTATGCGGCTGCGACCGCATCGACCTGGCAAAGGCGGACAGACGCTCGTTTTCCGCCGGCGTGAGGTCGGACAGGGTACCGATCATGACGAGCGGAACACCGTGTGCCTGACGAGCGGCAAAGTGAAGTAGCTCGAGCGTCGCGAAATCGGTCCACTGCAGGTTGTCGATTCCGAACAGCAGCGGACGGCGTGAAGCAATGCGCTGGAGGAGGCGGGTCACCGACCAGAGCACTCGGGGTTTCAACTCCTCCGGCGGTTCGACTGGCCGTGCCGGCCGATCCTCGGCGAGCCGAGGCAGGACGAGTGCCAATTCGGAGGTCGCGCCACGAACCATGGCGGAAAGGGACGCCGGGTCGAGATCACGTACGAGTGGATCGAGCGCGTCGGTGAGCGCCGCGTACGGAACGCCTACCTCGACTGGATAGGCGGTCCCGATCGAAACGCTCCATCCGGAGCGTTGCGCCCACTCGGCAAGGCTCTGGAGCAGTCGCGTCTTGCCGACGCCGGATTCGCCATGCAGCAGGATGGAGGCCGGTTCGCGGCGTGCGGCCGAGAGCTCCAGGACACCGCGCAACTGCTCCAACTCCCGTGAACGGCCGACGAGAGGCAGGTGTGGAAGTGGAGCGGTCACGACTCGGCCCTCGTGAGGGACTGGTGACGGACACTAGATGCGCCGGCCGCCCCACGCCGGGCCTCGACATCACAAGCGTATGCGTTCCCGGTGCGGGGTGCAAGCAGTGGCTCCGCCGCGGTACGAGGTCCAGTTGGCACCGAGAATCCCGCTGGGGGCAAGAATGACTCTTCACTCAGCTCTATCGGGCGGATAATGCTCTTCCTGCGCGCGCGGACGGCGTCTAGCGAGTAAGCGCCTGCTCCGGACAGGTGAAGTGACAGAAGTCCGGCCATGTAAAGCAGGCTCACTTCGTAGCCGGGCATTCCGAATTGCGGGCCCTCCGGGGTGACCGCGGTGAGTTTGACGAAATCGAATCCGCTCGGCGTGTGGATGAGGAACAGGATGGCCGCCACGTTGATGGTCAGCGGCACCGAGACGATACGGACCCAGGCACCGGTGAGCAAGGCGATTCCGCCGAGGAAGGAAACGAGGCTGATGATCCACAGCGCCATGGTCGGGTGGGTGATGCCTATCTGGCTCAACATCCACGTGAACGCCAGGCGCTCGTCGGCCATGACGACGTTATGCCAGCCGTGGTGTACGCAGCCGATACCTAGCAGGACGCGGACGGGCAGCGGAGCGTATCTCTCGAGTTTCGTCGTCATTTCGCCCTCTTGGTGAAATTGTGTTGCTTCGGGTGCGTAGCAGCGGATCGTTAACGGGCATTGCATCGGATTCATCGCCGAGCGTACAGGTTCACGAATACAGTGTCGGCGGCGTCGTCGGACAACGCGGTCAGCTCTACCTGATAGGCAGTGTCGCCCACGGCGCGCACGACTCCGCGAACGGGGAGCGAATCGGCGGAAGCCAGAACCGAGCCGGTGATCGTGCTGTCGTTGATCTGGAACTGGCCCGAGAGCGGGCCGCCGGCGAGGGTGCAGCCGGCACGCGCCGAGGGAGCGACGCGCCCATCGATCGCCGAAACGAGAGCAATTCTCTTGAGGCGGGCGCCAAGCCTAATGAGAAAGGAATAGCTCACCACACCGGCGAACGCACCGTCACATGAGTGGGTCACTACCGCGCGTCCGCTCACCGGTAGCGCACCGAGCGGCGTGGATACCGACGTGCCGATCGTTCCGCGCACTTCCCCAAGTGGTGCGCTCACTTCCGCGCGTATCGTGAGTTTCTCCACCGGGAAGTGCGGCTGGGACAGCACCATCAGCGGTACGACGACCAGCAACGTGCCGGTGATGAGCGATTGCTGTGGCATGGGAGACTCTCCAGGGTCGAGGTTCAGAACTGCTGGAGAGTACCGGTCGAGGGGCGAGCACGATCTCCGTCGTTTGGCGTACGTCACGAGGAGGAATGTCGTAGTACTGGCGGGCGGCGGACACGCCATTTCGTAGGTAGTCACTTACGTCAGGCACGACTACGTCGTACCGGCACCATGACTACGCATTACGACTTAGCGCGCGAATCTCGGAGCGGCTGCAGAATGATCGGTCGGTGTTTCATGCCACCATTTCGGAGCCCCCAATGCGCTCATCAATACCGCCAACACCACCGCGCCGGGTGCGAGGACTGATTTCGTCGATCCTTCCCCTGGCCATCATCTGTACTCCACTACTCGAGGCGCTCGTCGACCTGCCCCTGAATGGTCGAGGGGCCAGGGCTGAGGGTCGGGGGTTGCGGGTCACCAACACGCGACAGACGCTTGACGGCGGCGCGCCGTCCGACGTCGTCGCGCCCGGCGCGAAATGGGGGGTCGAACATTCCGCGGAGGAGTGGCCGGTCGCCGGCTCTCGGGATGGATCGCACGGTTCTCCGCTGGGCGACGTGACGCCCTCCAACGTGCACACCTTGCAAGTACGCTGGATGTATCGCACCGGCGACGTATCGAGCGGCCGGGATACCATTTCCGGCACAGGCTTTCAGGCGACGCCCGTAATGGTCGAGCGAACGCTCTACTTTCCGACGCCATTCGGCCGCGTCATTGCCCTTGATGCCGAGACCGGCTCCGAGCGCTGGACGTTCGACCCCCGCATCGACCGGTCGACGAATGCGCAGCGATTCATGACCTCACGCGGGGTCGCGACCTGGGTCGATTCGTCGGTACCTATCGAGTCTCGGTGCGCGCGGCGGATCCTCGTTGCAACGCTCGATGCCCGTCTGATTGCGCTGGATGCGCGCACCGGCCTTGTCTGCGAAGGGTTCGGAGCCGGTGGACAAGTCAATCTCCGGGATGGGGTGCGGAACATTCGCCCGGACCGCAACGACTACCGTCAGACCTCTCCACCAACGGTCGTCCGGGATCTCGTCATCGTGGG
>JBPCLX010000351.1:0-3545 GCA_051002815.1 Gemmatimonadaceae bacterium | reverse complement strand
TGGACTACGCCCGCAAGGCGGCCGGCGACCCTCCGACCGGGCGAATGGTGGTCACCCACTCGGAGATTTTTCCCGGTACCTTTGCAAGCACCACCGAGACCGCGGACAATCTACTGGCCGGTCTCGGAATCCGGCGCACGCCGGTGCTCGAATGGGGGCCGGGCGGGATGCAGCTCCTGAGCACCGCACGGAAAGGGCGCTTTCTGTTGTTAGGCTTTGCCGGAAACACCGCCCCCGATCACGTCGACCACTATCACGGCATGCCCGCATTTCTGGAGCGGCTGCTCCGGAGCGACGAACGCGATGACGCAGGATCCTGGTAGAACGACGATGACGCCGTCAGCTCGGCGCCGCATCCTGCTTGCCGACGCCGATGCGTTCTTTGTCGCCGTAGCGCGTCTGTCCGATCCCGACGGGATAGGCCGGGAGCCGCTGCTCATCGTGGGCGGAACGCGCGAAAGCCGCGGCGTAGTCTGCTCGGCGTCCTATGAGACGCGCCGTTTTGGCGTGCGCTCGGCGATGCCTATCGCTCATGCGTTACGCCTCTGTCCCGACGCGGTGTGCGTGCCGGTACCGCGCCGGGCGTGCGGCGAGATGAGTCACGCCATTCGCGAGGTTCTGGAGCGGTTTTCGCCGGTCGTCGAGGGCGCGAGCATAGACGAGTGGTACCTCGACCTCGGTGGCACCGAAGGACTCTACCGGGACGAGCCGCTCGCCGCGACCGCGATGCGGATCCGACAGGCGGTGCGCGATGCGACCTCGCTGTCCGTGTCGATAGGCGGCGGCACGTCCAAGCTCATCGCGAAACTGGCGGTCGAGCATGCCAAGCCGCGGGCGGGCGCCGGCGGTAACGGAGTGCACGTGGTGCCGGCCGGGTCCGAGTTGGTCTTCATGCGGGGAATCAGGCTGGCCGATATATCCGGCGTTGGGCCGCGGTTCCAGGAGCGGCTTGCCGCGATAGGTATGCACACCGTTCTCGACGTGCTGCAGTACGATCAACGGACGCTGTCCACCTATCTCGGCATCCGGACCGCCGAATGGCTGGCCCGCAGCGCGCGGGGCGAGGATAGTGCGCCGGTGGAGCCTCGCCTGGACAGCAAGCAGATCAGCCGCGATGAAACCTTTCCTGACGACTTGCGAGAGGATCGCGATCTGGAGCGCGAGCTGCTATCGCTCGTCGTGCGAGCGGCGACGGACCTGCGCGCCGAGGGAATGGCGGCGCGAACGATCACCGTGCGGCTGCGCGATAGCGATTTTCGCACTCGCCAGGCAGGGCGAACCCTCGACATGCCGGTCGTCTCGGAGCGGGCGATCTTCAAGGTGGCGCGCACACTTCTCACCCGCCTGCGCACGGCGCGCAGGACGCCGGCACGGCTGATCGGCGTGGCGCTCTCCTCGCTCGCGCGGGATCCCGACACCGATCAGCTCGTTTTGTTCGAGGAAACCGACGACCCATCGCCGGAGACCGCGCGCGACCGGTCGCTCGCACGCGCGGTCGATGCCGTGCGCGCCCGATTCGGGGATGACATGCTCCTTCCAGGCGCCATCAGCGATAGATGAAGACAGGGCAGGCCCGACCTCGACACCTCTCGAAACGCCGACCGGCGGTGGATTTCCTTCGTTGCCGGTGCCACTCTTTCGCCAGCATCCTGAGCACGAAGCAGCCCATTCGCCGAACTGGAGCCTTCATGTTACGCACGACAGCAACTGCACTCGCACTCTACCTTGTCATGGCGTGTTCGCCTGGCGCTCCAGGGAATGACAGCGTCGCCGGCGGCGACAGCATCCGCACCGACATCGAGATACGGCTGGCGAAGTACACGCCGATCCGCCTGACGACGGATCTGAGCGTTCTCTCCGACTCAGAGCGGCAGATGCTGCCGCTTCTCATCGAGGCCGGCAAGGAGATGGATGCGATCTTCTGGCAGCAGGCGTACGGCAATCGCGAGCAGCTGATGAACCGCATAGAGGACCCGGCTACCCGCCGGTTCGTCGAAATCAACTACGGCCCGTGGGACCGGCTGGACGGCAACGCGCCGTTCGTGCCGGGAGCCGGCCCCAAACCGCCGGGCGCAAACTTCTACCCGGCCGACATGACGAAGGAGGAATTCGAGCAGGCGATCAGCAGCGGTGGCGCCCGTGCCGATTCTCTGCGAAGCCTGTATACGCTGGTGCGCCGCGACTCGTCAGGTGCGCTGACGCCAGTTCCGTACCACGTCGCTTTCGCCGGTCATGTCGAGCGCGCGGCGGCGAAGCTGCGCGAAGCCGCGGCACTCGCTGCCGATCCGGGCCTCGCGCGTTACCTCGAACTGCGGGCTCGCGCACTGGAGACCGACGATTTTCAGGAAAGCGATCTTGCCTGGATGGACATGAAGGACAATACGATCGAGGTCGTCATTGGACCTATCGAAAATTACGAAGATCAGCTTTTCGGGTACAAGACGGCTAACGAGACTTACGTCCTCGTCAAGGACCAGGAATGGAGCGCGCGGCTGTCGCGTTACGCGGCGATGCTTCCGGCGCTGCAGCGCGGCTTGCCGGTTCCGGCCGAGTACAAGCGTGAGCGGCCGGGCACCGACTCGGACCTCAACGCATACGATGCTGTGTATTACGCGGGTGACGCGAACGCCGGCTCCAAGACCATCGCGATCAATCTTCCTAACGATGAGGAGGTACAGCTCCGCAAGGGCACCAGGCGCCTGCAGCTGAAGAACGCCATGCGCGCCAAGTTCGATGCCATTCTGGTACCTATCGCCACCGAGCTGATCGCTCCTGACCAGCGACGGAACGTCACCTTCGACGCGTTCTTCGCCAACACCATGTTCCACGAAGTGGCGCACGGCCTGGGAGTGAAGAACACGATCAACAACAGCGGCACGGTGCGGGAGGCGATGAAGGAGCGCGCGTCGGCGCTGGAGGAGGGAAAGGCCGACGTGCTCGGGCTCTACATGGTGAGCACGCTGCACGATCAGGGAGAGCTCGGCGACGCGGACCTGATGGACAATTACGTCACCTTTCTCGCCAGCATCTTCCGGTCGGCGCGCTTCGGTGCGTCGAGCGCACATGGCAGGGCAAACATGGCCCGGTTCAACTATTTCGAGGACCGGGGTGCGTTCTCTCGCGATTCGAGCGGCACCTACCGAGTGGACATGGAGAAGATGCGGGAGGCGATGAACGCCCTGTCAGAGCACATACTTCGATTGCAGGGTAACGGCGACTACGCCGGCGCCTCGAAGTTCATGGAGGAGCAGGGACAGATCGGCCCCGAGCTGCAGCGATCGCTAGACCGTCTGGCGACCGCCGGGATTCCAGTCGACATCGTTTTCGAGCAGGGTATGTCAGTCTTGCAAGGCGTTGCACGCTGATCGGCGGCATCTTGTGCGTCGCGCCTGAGGATTGCATAGTCATGCAGTGCGATGAGTGATCTTCACCCGACCCTGTATACTCAGCCGCCGCGCGCGGAGCCTGGCGCGCGGCGAGGAGGGCCGTCACTGGAGCGACGGCTTCCGCTGCTCATCGCCGGTATTCTCACCGTCGCTGTTGGA
>JBPCLX010000350.1:0-12744 GCA_051002815.1 Gemmatimonadaceae bacterium | reverse complement strand
GGGGGGAGGGGGGGGGGGGGGGGGGGGGTGGGGGGGGGGGGGGCGCTCCCCCAGGAGGTGGGATATGGAGTTGTGGCGGAAACGGCTGAGCCGTTCACGCCACTTTTTCGTTGTGTGGTGTATTTTTCGGGCGCGCCCTTCGCCCAGACGACACCAACCCCCGCGACCCGCGACCCGCTACCCTCGCCCCGCGACCCCCGACCCCCGAACGCCTTTGTCCCTCGATCCCGAAGTCCCCCCCGACCGCCTACCCGTCCTCCCGCTCCGGGACGTAGTCGTTTTTCCGCACATGGTCATTCCGCTTTTGATCGGGCGGAATGCTTCGCTGGCAGCCGTAGAGGCGGCGGCGGAGGCGGAGCGGTGGATTCTGCTCGTCGCGCAGAAGTCGGCCGAGGTGCAGGAGCCGGCGGCTGGGGATCTCTACAGGACGGGGGTCGTGGGGCGCCTGCTGCAGGCCCAGCGCCTCGCGAACGGAACGACCAAGGTTCTCGTCGAGGGCGTATCCAGGGTGCGCGTGACGCGCTACGCGCCCACCGAGCATTACCTCCGAGCCGCCGTAGCGCCCTTGCCGCTCGAGATCGACGTCGAAGCGAAGGATCCGGCCCGAGTCAGACGCGTGGTAGCGCAGTTCGAGGAGTATGTGGGGCTCCAGAGGCGCGTTCCCACTGAGGTGACGGCGCTCGTGCAGGCGTTGGAGGAGCCGGAGAAGCAGGTATTCGCCATTGCGGCGCACGCTCTCGTTCGCGTGGGCCAGCGCCAGGAGCTGCTCGAGCTCCGTACTCTCTCATCGCTCCTCGTGCGACTCGGGGATCTGCTGAGCGGCGAGATCGAGATTCTGAGGCTCGAGCGCAAGATCGAGCACGAGGTGCGCGGATCTCTCTTCCAGAACCAGCGCGAGTTCTACCTTCAGGAGCAGCTCAAGGCCATTCACCGGGAGCTCGGCCAGGACGACGCCGATGACCTGGACGAGCTCGCGGCCGCGCTGGAGGCGAAGGCCCTTCCCGAGGCAGCGAGGTCGAGAGCGGAGCGCGAGCTGCGGCGGCTGCGGCGCATGTCTCCGCTCTCACCGGAGGCGTCGGTCGGTCGCACGTACCTCGACTGGCTGCTGGCCCTCCCGTGGACCGAGCGCAGCGATGACATGATCGACATCGCCAACGCCTCACGAGTGCTCGACGCAGACCATTACGGGCTGGCCGAGGTGAAGGACCGCATCCTGGACTACATCGCGACGCTGTCGCGGGTGGGGACTCTCAACGGACCGATGCTGTGCCTGGTCGGGCCGCCCGGCGTCGGCAAGACCTCGTTAGGCCGGTCGATCGCCCGCGCGCTCGGGCGCACCTTCGCCCGCATGTCGCTCGGCGGCGTTCGCGATGAGGCGGAGATCCGCGGCCATCGCCGAACCTACATCGGGGCAATGCCCGGACGGGTGATCCAGTCGATGCGGCGGGCTGGCGTCATCAACCCGGTGCTGCTGCTCGACGAAGTCGACAAGCTTGGCCAGGACTGGCGCGGCGATCCGTCGGCGGCGCTTCTCGAGGTGCTCGACCCGGAGCAGAACAGGACCTTCAGCGACCACTACCTCGAGGTCGATTATGATCTGTCGCAGGTGCTGTTCGTCACCACGGCCAATTCGCTCGCATCCATCCCCGAGCCGCTGCGCGACCGAATGGAGATCATCAGGCTTCCGGGATATCTCGATCACGAAAAGCTGGCGATCGCCAGGCAGTTCCTGCTTCCGCGCCAGCTCGTTGCCCACGGAGTCGATGCCGAGCGCGTTACCGTAACGCCGGAGGCATTGATGACGGTGCTCCGAGGCTACACGCGCGAGGCCGGAGTGCGAGAGCTCGAACGGCGCCTGGCACGGGTCGCCCGGAAGCTGGCACGGCGGGCTGCCGAGCAGGAGGCGGCCGGCACATTTGCGCCTGACGAGACCATCACCGTTGGCGTCGACGACCTCGGCGCGCTGCTCGGAGTCGCCGCCTACGATCCGGACGAGGCGGTGGGCGAGGACACGGTCGGTGTTGCACTCGGGCTGGCCTACACCCAGGCGGGAGGCGAACTGCTGGAAATCGAGGCGGCCGGAGTGCGCGGTCGCGGCAAGCTTCAGCTCACCGGAACGCTGGGCGCGGTGATGAAGGAGTCCGCCGCGGCGGCGCTGAGCTATGCGCGATCACGCGCGCAGCAGTTGGGCATCGATCCCGACTTCCACCGCGGTCTCGACCTGCACGTACACGTTCCGGCCGGTGCTACTCCAAAGGATGGACCTTCGGCCGGCATCGCCATGGCGACGGCAATCGTCAGTGCTCTGAGCGGCATACCCGTGCGTAGCGATCTGGCGATGACAGGCGAAATAACTCTGCGCGGGCGCGTGCTGCCAATCGGCGGCCTGAAGGAGAAGTCGGTTGCCGCGCTGCGCAACAAGATCACGAGATTGATCATCCCGCGCGGCAACATGCGCGAGATCGCCGAGCTGCCTGACGAGGTGCGCGAGAGGGTGACGTTCCTCCCGGTGTCGACGGTGGACGAAGTGCTGGCGCTCGCCCTCAGACGCGATGTGGCGGTCAGGGAGGCGGGAGACGCCGCGGTGGCGACACAGCATTGACCGAACAAGGCACCGGCGAGCCGCTCGTCATTCGGTCGCTGGAGTTCTGCGGCGGCATGGTGGACCCCGACGGATGGAGGCCCGAAGTCGTGCTTCCGGAAATCGCCTTCGGCGGCCGGTCCAACGTCGGAAAGTCGTCGCTGCTCAACCGGTTGGTGCGCCGCAAGGCATTCGCCCGCGTAAGCCAGACACCGGGCAAGACGCGGGAGATCAACTTCTTTCTCGTCAACGGTCAGTTCTACCTGGTGGATCTGCCCGGGTACGGATACGCGCGGGTCTCCAAGGACATGCGGGAACGGTGGCGGTTGGTGATAGAACGCTACCTGCGAACTACACCCACGCTGCGCGGCATGGTTCAGCTCATCGATGCGCGGCATCCGCCCACCCCGGACGATCTTCGAATGCTGGACTTCCTGTCGGAGATCGAGCTACCGACGCTGGTAGTGCTGACCAAGATCGACAAATTGCGCCCGCGCGAACGAGCGGCGAATCTGGCGGAGGCGTCGCGCCTGCTGCAGCTTGAGCCGGATCAGATAATTCCATTCAGTGCCGTGAGCGGCGAGGGACGCGACGAGTTGGCGCGCGCGATCGCCGACCTCGTTCAGGAACCTTCAGGGAGCATCGAATGACCATCAGGCCGCTTACGCTCGGCGCTCTCATGCTCACGGTTGCGGCATGCGCCTCCACGGCACCTGGAAGCGGCGGTGAAGTCGTGGCACAGTCGAGAGCCGATACCGCATTCTTCACACTGGATTCGACGCACGCGCAATTCGTTCCGGCGGGGTTCGGCTCACTGAGGCAGGATGACATTGCCATCAAGCTCGGACTCACCGGAGTCCAGGTGCGTGTCCTTCCGCTGGACGAGACCGTGCTGCGGCTGCTGGCCCCGGATTCCTACCGTGCGCTGCACGATCTCGTCGAGAACCGGCGCGACGAGCTGCTCACGATGGCGCGGCGGTACAACCTGCGGAACCCGAGTCTCTGGTACGTCTCGTTCTACGGCGTGCAGCAGGACGCGCGGTTCGATCCGGCTGAAGTGATCATTTCGACATCTTCCCGGCAGCTCCGGCCGATCGATTTCATCCCGCTCACGTCGGGGTTTGGCGAACGGCGGCTTCAGCAGCGCGAAACGCAGAGTGCGATCATCGTCATGGAGGAGATCGATATCAGCCAGCCGGTGCTGGTGGAGATGCAGGGAGTTCGCAACAGCTCGTGGGAATCGACCCTGCGCATGATAGAGCGTGAGAGGGCGCTGGTCCGGTCGCGGGCCTCGGGGGAACGCGGCCCGTCGCAGAACGGTTGATCCCGCATGGTCCAGCTCCCGCTCCGCACACTGCCTCCGGCACCTGCCACCGCCGTGATGGACGCCTGGTTGGGCGAGATGGAGTATGCGCTCGCCTCCCCAGCGGCCGACCGGGCGCTCATCTGCCGGACAGCGCTCGCCCAGCTCTGGTATCCGGAATACGCGGCGAACTGGGAGACCGCGGTCGGCGATGAGCGGCTGCCGCTGGCCACGCGATCGGCATTGCTGACGCTCGATCCGCGCAACATAACGCTGGAGCCCGAATTCTACGCCGACTGCGATGACGTGCGCTTTCAGGCGGTCAAGCCTCTGCTCTGGCTCTGGTACTCGTTCGACCGTACGGCGTTAGGCGGTCAGAACGTAATGCTCGGCGTCCGGCTGCGCCGGCTGCTGGCACCGTACATATTCAAGCGGTGCGGCGCCAACTTCAAGGCGTTCCAGCATGTGGAGTTCTCCTTCGGTTACAATCTCGAGGTCGGCGACGACGTGGTGGTGCACCGGCACGTACTGCTCGACGATCGCGGCGGCATCGTCCTGGGAAATCGCGTATCGATCGCGGATTACGCGAACATTTACAGCCACACGCACAGCATCGTCGACCAGCGCGACGTGAGCAACATTCCGACGGTGCTCGAGGACGGCGTGCGAATCACCTATCATGCGACGGTGCTCGCCGGCGTGCGCGTTCGCAAGGAAGCGATGGTCGGCGCGATGGCGCTGGCGACCAAGAGCGTCAGGCCGTATCACGTGAACGTGGGGATTCCGGCAAAGAGCGTGCGGGTGAAGCCTAACGCGCCGGAGTCCCGGGACGTGCTGCGCGCGGAAGAGTGACGAGCGCGGGGTGAGCGATGAGCGACGCGGGAACCCCACGAGAGTAGTTGGTCGCCACTCCGCAATTCGCCGCGTCGCGCATGCCACTTTCGTCAGTCCCGCCCTGCCAACGCCCGGATTCTCGCGCTGAGCGCCCGCGGCCGGAACGGCTTCGCCAGAAAGTCATCGGCGCCGGCCTGAAACACCCGTACCTCGCTTTCTTCGTCGCCATGGGCGGTCAGGACTATCACGCGGGTTTCCATTGTCGATTCCCGGGCGCGCAGCAGGCGCAGCACCTCGTAGCCGTCGACCTGCGGGAGCAGGAGGTCGAGTACTACTACGTCAGGCACGCACCGGTCGACCTGCTCGATCGCCTCGGCGCCGTCCTGCGCCTCGAACACACGAAACCCCTCGTCTTCGAGCACGCCCCGCAAGGCCTTGCGAAGTGCCGCCTCGTCATCGACCAGCAGTACCGTTATGCGCCCGTCCGACGGAGCGGCTGCCGCCGGTCCTTCGGTATCGATCAGCTCGAACGCGGCGCCGCCGACCTGAACCATCGCGCGCCCCTCGGCTCCGACGTCCGATCCATTGGGGCGGACCGTCGCGCGCGCGGGCGCTGTCTCGGTTGAGGCCGGCTCCTCGCGCGGCACGTCGAGCACGCGGATGACTTCGTCCAGGCTCGTCAGGCCACCGATCACGTGGCCGATGGCCGAATCCCAGAGCGACCGCATCCCCGACGCACGAGCCGCCGCGCCGATTCTCACTGACGGCTGGTTCGCCGCGATCAGGCGCTCCAGTTCGTGCGTGACGGTGAGAATCTCGGCGATCGCCAACCGGCCGCGATAGCCCGTCTGCGAGCATTCGGGACAGCCTACCGGCTCCCAGAGCTGGGTGACATCCGGTATCCACGTGCGCAGCCTTCCGGGGATCGGATCGGTGGCCGGGCGACGGCAGTGCGCGCACAAACGCCTGACGAGACGCTGTGCGATAACCCCCTTGAGTGCGGCGGCAATCTTGTACGTGTCTACTCCGATGTCGGCAAGGCGGGTGATCGAGCTCGCCGCGTCGATGGTGTGTAGTGTCGAGAGAACCAGATGGCCAGTGAGCGCGGCTTGCACGGCAATTCCCGCGGTCTCGCGATCCCGGATCTCCCCCACGAGAAGGACGTCGGGATCCTGACGCAGAATCGACCGGAGCGCAGAAGAAAAGGTGAGCCCCGCTTTCTCATTCACCTGCACCTGGACGATACCCGGAATCCGGTACTCGACGGGGTCCTCGACCGTGATGATGTTCACCGCGCGCTCCTGCACGCGCCGCAGCACCGAATACAGGGTCGTCGTCTTTCCCGAGCCGGTCGGCCCGGTAACCAGAACGAATCCTTCGCGCAAATCAAGCAGAGCGTGCAGCCTGGTAAGCGCATCCCCGTCGATTCCCATCTTCTCGAGCGACAGCACCATCGCCCGCTGATCGAGGATGCGCACCACGACTTTTTCTCCGTGCGACGCGGGAAGCGTCGACACGCGCAAATCCACCGGAATGCCGTTCACCGCGACGCGCGCCCGGCCGTCCTGCGGACGGAGCCGATCGGCGATGTCGAGGCCGGACATGATCTTGATGCGCGAGACAAGCGGTATGCCGACCGTGCGCGGAAGGGTCATCACCTGCCGGATCACGCCATCGATGCGATATCTGACGGCGACCTCCGTTTCTTCAGCCTCTATGTGGATGTCGCTCGCCCGCTGAGCGATACCCTCGGCCATGATGTAGTCGACCAGCCGCATGATCGGCCGCTCGCCCTCGCCCCCGGCGGTAATATCCATCGGACCCGCATCGATCTCTTCGTTGATCGACTCGACTTCGTACTTGGCCGAGACGTTCTCCAGCAGACGCTCGACGACATTCTCCGGGCGGTAGAGCTCATCGATGCGGTTGGCGAGCACGATCGGCGATGCGAGGAGCATGCGCACCCTGCGGCCGGTGGCGAAGGCGATCGCCCGCTCGCAGTCCAGGTCGTTAGGGTCGGCGGTCGCGACTCCGATCCACGCCTCTCCCGACTCCACGCACACCACCTGATACCGCCTTGCCAGCGTTTCCGGCAGCAGCTCTCTCGACTGGGCGCCGAGCGTGTCGATCTGCGCGATACGCAGAGCGAAGTGATCGGCGACCGCGGCGAGAAGCGCCTTGTCGGTCATCCATTCGCGATCGACTATGATCTGCCAGTAGCTCTCGTGCGGCTGAGCGGCGAGTTGAAACAGCTGCTCTTCCGTGAGGTGCGCACGGAGGGCTGGGACGATCCAGAATTCTCGGGCGTTGGTGCGGGGCATGATGCTGTTGCGAGGTGCACGAAAGGCAGCGGCGAGCTTCAATCTGAGGACGTCCGTAGGGTTTCCGCCGTCACGAAACGTTGCGCTGCGAAGCGAATCCGCTCACGACCCCCTGGAAAGCCTGCCGATCACAGAATTCGCCAGAAATCCCGCGTGAGATCGATGGAAAAGCTCCACCGCCCGTCGTTCAGCCCACGGGCTACGTCGACACGCAACAGGTCGAAGAACGCCAGGGTTCCAAGACCCACGCTGGGATACCATCCCGAAGGGCCTGCCACGCCCTCGCCAGCCCAGGCAACGCTCAGGAATGGCGCGAGCGTGGCGGAGGCCGGAGTGCGGCCAAATCGGCCGAGCGGAATGGCGGGCGCCGGGACTGGAAAGCGCCACTCGGCACGTTGAGAGAAGGCTCGCTGGGCGCTCAGAAAGTGAAAGTCGTAGCCGGGCGCGGAAACCGGTCCCCCGACATAGACGAGCGCCTGTGGCGGCACGTCGCCGCTGGCATCCACCACACCGGCTATCGTACGAAGAACGACGCGCGCCGCTCCAAAGGTCCGCTCCACCTCCAGATTCACGAAAGCGCGGACGAGCGACCGTCGCCCACCGGTTAATACCGTGTCTCGCCCCTCGTAGCGCTGGAGCCTGAGCTCGGCGTCGCCCCGCACGACGGTTCCCAGAGGTCCGGAGCGGAGCGGCCGCTCCAGCGTGAGCGACAGCCGCTGGGCATCGATCGACCACGCCGGGATCAAAGGCTCGTATTCGCCGAAGCTCGGCGCGGCATTCACATCCAGCCGGCCATGGCGCTCAACGGCACCCTCGAGGCGGAAACGAATACCGGCCCGTTCGCCAAGCGCGAGCCACATCCCCGCCGCGCGCGCGTCGAAGGGATCGGTGTAGTCGCTGCCCAGCTCCTGCGCCGCGATGCTGTTTCGCACCAGCGAGACCTCAGCGACGTCCCCCGCTTCACGATAGACCCGCTCGCCGAATACTCCCGCACCAAATCCGCTGGCCCGCTCCCAGACGAGCGCGGCGCGCCCCTTCGCCTCGTCATCGGCGAATCCCCACCGTCCCGAGATCTCGGCGCGTACGCCGCTCCCAAGGCGCACCGTCGTCCCCGCGCCCAGCGCCAGCCCTTCGGCGCGATTCACGCGGACGAAATCGCTCAGCCGGCGGGCGGAGAGCGTCGCTCCCCGCGCGCGCGACAGCGCCTGCTGCCTTACGAGCTCTCGCGCCTCTTCCTGCACCCGTTGCACGTCTTCGTCGGCCACCGTTCGCACTTCGTCAGGCAGACCATCGAGAACCGATCCCTCCCAGCGATGGCGCACGCGCTCACGCAGCGGCGCCTGCACGATCTCCGGCCCCTGAAAAAAGCGCGGATCGAGACCCACGTTCAGCTCGTAGCAGCAGATGTCCCACCGCCCCCGGATTATTCCGCGCACCGGATAGTCGAGCCACGTACCGCTGCGGCGGATCTCGATCTCCTGGCGGCGCGGCAGCCAGTAGTTGCCGCCCACCAGCGCATTCTCGATCGTGATGAACAGGTCCTCGAGCTGCCTATCGAGAAAGGCGGCGCGTGTGAAGTTGAACGACATCCGCACCACTTCCCCGCTCCCCCGGTCCAGGTAGATCGCGCCGATCAGCCGCGGCATCCTGTCATCCTTCGGGCGCACGACCACCTCGGTAACCCGTATCGCGCGATCGGGGAGCTCGAGCGACAGCGAGTCACGGATGGAAAAATCGTAAGCGTCGATGCCCGCCGCCGAGAGCGGGTGGGGCACGTCCGCTACCTCATCTCCATCACCCAGCCGGATGATGTCGGGAAAGTTGTTCTGGACGATACCGAGGTGATCCCGGTGGTAATTGATGTCCGTGGGCAGCAGCAGCGTATCGCGCCGCCCGACGATTCGCTGCTTGCTGAGGTTCGGGGCTCGCCAGTAGACTTCCAGCGCGAGCTCATCAGCTTTCACGATCTTGGGCGGCTCGGTGAATCCTTCGCCGAGCTGGGCCAGAAATGTGAGATAACCGTGCGCCTTGGCGCGATAATCGACGAGCGCGGTGTCGGCGAGCTGGCGGTCGCGCAGCTTGGTGGCCCGATCAACGAGCGCCAGAGTGCGCTCATCATTCCATTGCTGTGCGCCAGCGGCGGAAGGCGCCAGGCCGAACAGCGCGGCGAGACACGCGGCCGTGAGCGCCGCGACTGAGCGAAACATGGCTGACCAATCTCATGACCGGGCTAGACCCCGGCAAGCGCGGTCGTGACGACACTCGAGCGTTTTCGGCACCAGGCGACCCCGGGTGCGCTTGTCCCCGTATGGCGCGACTGCCTGCTCGATGCCGATACGCCCGTGTCCGCTTTCGCCAAGCTGAGACGCGATCCGTTCGCATTTCTGCTCGAGAGCGCACCGGCCGGCGGAGAGACGTGGGCCCGGTACACCTTTCTCGGCACCGAGCCGCGCCGTGCCTGGCGACTGCAAGATCGTACGGTGGACGAATGGACGCCGGAGCTCGGCTGGCACGCCGCCGCCGAGCACTCCGATCCGCTCGCCAGCCTGCGGTCCCGCCTGACTGAGTTCACGCCAGCCGACGCGCCGGAGCTCGGCGCGTTCTGGAGCGGAGCCGTAGGCTACTTCGGTTACGATGTCGTCAGGCTCATCGAGCGGCTGCCGAACGCGCCGGCACGTACGCTCGACGTGCCCGACGCCCTGTTCGTTTTCACGCGCGCGCTGGTGATCATCGACAATCTCAAATCGCAGGCGCGCGTGGTCGTCGCCGTGCCGGTCGACGCGGCTACTGCCGGTGATCCGCTGGCCGTGCGCGCCGCGTACGAATCGGCCCAGGACGAGATCGAAGTGCTCATCGCGCGGCTGCGCGAGCCGGTGGTGCTGCCACCGCTGGAGCTCGACCCGAAAGCGCCGGCGGCCGAAGGCACGTCGACCTATGCGCGAGCCGACTTCGAGCGGGACGTGGAACGCATTCGCGAATACATCTTCGCCGGCGACTGCTTTCAGGTGCTGCTGTCGCGGCGGATCGACGTGCCTCGCGATTTCGACGGCAGCGCTCTGTATCGCGCCTTACGCGTGCTCAATCCTTCGCCGTACATGTACCACCTCGTGCTCGACGGCACGGAGATCGTAGGCAGCTCGCCGGAGCTGCTTGTCCGCGTCGCCGATGGCAGGGTGACCGTGCGGCCCATTGCCGGCACCAGGCCACGTGGGCGAACGCCTGACGAGGACGCGGCAATGGCCGCCGAGCTTTCCGCTGACGAGAAGGAGCGCGCCGAACACGTGATGCTGGTGGATCTCGGGCGGAACGACGTGGGGCGGCTGGCTCGCTACGGTTCGGTTCGCGTGACCGACTTCATGACCGTCGAGCGCTACAGTCACGTGCTGCATCTGGTGAGCCAGGTGGAGGGAGAGATCGCCGGCGACGGGTCGGCGATAGAGGCGTTCCGCGCGACTTTTCCGGCGGGAACGATGACGGGAGCACCCAAGGTGCGGGCGATGCAGATCATCGATGAGCTGGAGCCTGGCCGTCGCGGGCCGTATGCTGGAGCCCTCGGATACATTGCCGCCGGCGACGGGCGCATGGACCTTGCCATTACCATTCGTACGTGTGTGCTTGCCGGGGAGCGAGCCACGGTGCAGGCGGGCGCCGGGATCGTCGCCGATTCGCGCCCGGACCGCGAGTGGGAGGAAACGGAGGCAAAAGCGAGGGCAATGCTGACGGCAATCACGCAGGCACGGCGCGCGACAGCGGGAGCTCCGGCCGGAGGGGCACAGTGAGCTTTCGACTGGTCGCCGCCGACGGCGGACGGTTCGTCGAGCTCCGGGAGGACGCGCCGACGCTCATCGGGCGGGCGTTAGGTTGCGACCTGCCGCTGTCGCATGCGACGGTTTCGCGCCGCCACGCCGAATTAGTGTGCAATGGCGATGAAATGTGGGTGCGCGACCTGGGCTCCAGCAACGGCACGCTGGTCAACGGCTCGCGCATCACCGAGTCCACGCTCGTCCCTGGCGACAAGGTAATCTTCGGCGAGGTTGCCTTTCAGGTGGTGGAAGTCGAGGACACGCCGGATACCGATGCCGGCACCACTCGGACCACCGCGCAGGCGCGAGAAAGCTCTCTCACGCGCCAGGAGCTTCCGCCGCATACCGGAGGAGAGCTGCCGGAGGGTGCGCGCTGGCGGGGGGACACCGGCGTTCCCAGCTCCGATCTCAACGCGCGCAAGCTGGCGCTGCTGCTCGAGGTATCCAGAGGGCTGGGCGGCACCGAGGAGACCGATGTACTCCTCGAGAAGATCACGGGATTCCTGTTCCAGATCATGGATGTCGATCGCGTGGCGGTGGTGCTCGCCGAAGACGATGGAACTCTGTCTCCGCGCATCTCCCGGGACCGCTGGGGCACGGTGGACCGGCCCGTACCTCAGTCCATTGCGCGCACGGTGCTCGACGACCGCGTGGCAATTCTCACCGACAACGCTCCCGAGGACGAGCGCTTCACCGGTCAGTCGATCGTCGCGCAGCGTGTCCGCTCGGCAATGTGCTCACCGCTGGCCGGTAGCGGGGAGAAGCCGTTAGGCGTGTTGTACGTGGACAATTTCTCCACCACCCATCGGTTCAATGCCGAGGACCTCGATTTTCTGGTGGCCTTTTCGGCGATCGCCGCGGTTGCGCTGGAGCATGGAGCCTTTGCGCAGCGGATCAAGGAAGAGGCGCTGATACGCTCGAACTTCGAGCGCTACTTTGCCCCGGCCGTCGCGGCGCGAATAGCGCGTGAACCCGGCGCGGTGAAGCTGGGCGGCGAAAAGCGCACCGTCGTGGTGCTGTTCAGCGACATTCGCGGGTTCACTGCCCTGTCGCAAACCATGCGGCCCGACGACGTCGCATCATTGCTCAGCGAGTATTTCACGGCGATGGTCGAATGCGTATTCCGGCACGGCGGCATGCTCGACAAGTTCATCGGCGACGCGCTGATGGCGCAGTGGGGCGCGCCGATCGAGCATCCCGACGATGCGGACCGGGCGGTGCGCGCGGCCGCCGAGATGATGCAGGAGCTGGAGGTACTCAACGCGAAGTGGCGCGCGACCGGGCGGCCCGAGCTCCAGATAGGCATCGGCCTGGACCGCGGCGAGGTGTTCGCCGGTAACATCGGCTCGGAGCGCCGCCTCGAGTTCACGGTGATCGGCGACGCCGTGAATCACGCCTGGCATCTCTGTGCAACGGCTGCCCGGGGCGAGGTCCTGATGACGGAACGGGTGCGCACCGCACTGACGACCCAGCCCGGGCTCGCGGAGCATCCACCCATTTCCGTAAAGGGGAACGGCCAGGCGATGACCGTGCACCGCCTTTCGCAGTGATCGCGTGGCGACGTCTTCCGGTACCGCCGGGATACGTTAGAGAGTGGCAAGACGGAGACACCGAGCTCGTAGCATTACGCGGCGCCGTGGACTCCGCCCGCGAGGCGCTGCGCGACGGCACCCTGTATGACTTCGCCGCCCACGCACCATGTGTGCGCCCAATGCGAGGCCGTGGCACCGCGTTCGCCGTCTCACTCCCGGACGGCGGCCCCCCGGTGGTCGTCAGGCGGTCGCGCCATGGGGGGCTGCTGGCCGGCGTAACCGGCGAGCGATTCCTGGCGCCTACCCGCGCACCGCGCGAGCTGCGCACTGCATTGCGGCTCGAGCGCGCCGGCGTCCCGACCCCTGAAGT
>JBPCLX010000349.1:0-7682 GCA_051002815.1 Gemmatimonadaceae bacterium | reverse complement strand
TTGCGCTTGACCAGCTCCTCGAGCGCATTCTGATCGCCTCGCCGAATCTTGCGCGCCAGCTCTTTCTCCTGGTCCGCGTTCAACAGCGGATAGCGGCTGACCTCGGCAAAATACTGGTCGAGGATGTCGCGATCCGCCTCAGCGGGTCCGATTTCCAGGGGCCGCGACCGTCGTCGCCGGCGCTTCGCTTCAGCCATTTTTGATCCTCTCCAAAGACGCCCGACGTGGACGCGCAAAGAATGCACCGTCAGACCGGAACGGGCGATCCGGTCTGACAAGATAGGCGATCATTCGTCGCCGCGCGGACGCGCAACGAGAAAGCGGAGCAGAAACGCCGCCGCGATTAATGCGATTCCCAACCAGCGTACGCGGTGATCCTCCTCACGAACACCATATGCCCAGGTAATGATCCCGACAACCGCAAAAGCCAATTTAACCCAGGCTAGCGATCGCTGGCGCTCGGAATATGGGCGCCGCGAGACTCTCATATACCCGTCATCCACGCTCGAGTTCGTTGGAAAGGGATGTTGCGGTCCACCCGGATCCGGCCAGTTCGGGCAGACCCGCAATTTCCAATCCCGAATCCCAGCTCCAACGACCACCTCATGCCCGATACTCTGGCAGCGACAGGCGCCGAGCCACCTCCTCCGGGAGATCGAGCACGAGACGGAGAAGCGCGGTGGAGTAGACCTTCCCCTGCGCATCGGTCTTGAGCGAGAGGGTCCCGCCGCCCCCAAGTGCGCCGTGCAGCAGAAAATTGAGCGCCGACAGATGTGGAAGCTCGAATCGTTCGACTGGCCCGTCGATGGCACCGGCGAAGTGCGCTTCCACCCTCTCTCTCGTCAGGTGGTCGCGTAACACTTCGTACCACTCCCGGCGGTTGGCGATCACTCCCACGTTGGCCGTATTGCCTTTGTCTCCGGAGCGAGCGTGTGCGATGTCGAGTAATCGAACTTTCATGCGTCCACCATCTCCACTGCGGTGCTGACAATGGTTTTGTCGATGAGCGCCGGCCAGTAGGCGATCACTTCTTCGACTTTGGGCCGGCCGCCCGCGAAGCCAGTGACGGAGGGCGGGCCATTGAGCACCAACGGCGCGATCTCCCGAGAAAACCGTTCCACGGCCTTGCGATCGTCGCCGCGAACGCCGACGCGCAGCTGGACTTCGGGAAGGTCGGCCACGGTTCCGGCCAAAGCTCCATGCGTGGCGCTCGCCCCCACGAACTCCGTGTGAATCTCATCGAAGCTCAGACCGAGGCCGTCGAGGCGGCCGCGCAGCACACGATCGGCCAATTGGGCCTTCTCCTGCGCGTCCGGCCACGCGTACACCAGGGTACCGACCGCCTTGTATCCGGCTCGATAGGCGATCGATACCTTGAGCTTGTCGGTGGGCGCCCGGCCGCGTACTCCGTATACCCGCACGCGATTCTGCCCTACTTCCTCGAGTTGTATCGAAGAGAAGTCGGCGATCACGTCCGGAGTGATGTATTCGTGAGGATCTCCCATCTCGTAGACAAGCTGCTCCGCCACGGAATGGAAATCGATGCGCCCGCCCGTACCGGGGTGCTTTGTGACGACGAAGGTGCCATCCTCCGACGCCTCGACGATCGGGTAGCCGACGTTGGCGAGATCGGGAATGGACCGCCATTCGTACAGGCAGTTGCCACCCGAGCACTGGGCGCCGCATTCGATGACGTGTCCGGCGATGATTCCCGCGGCGAGGCGATCCCAGTCGTCACGACGCCAGCCGAACTCGAATAGCAGCGGAGCCATTGTGAGCGCGGTGTCGGTCGAGCGGCCTGTTATTACGACGTTGGCGCCGCCGCCGAGCGCTTCGACGATCGGTGGCGCGCCAATGTAGGCGTTGGCGGCAATCACCTGATCGCGAACCGACATGAGTGGCTCGCCCGTATCCATGTTCGCCAGGCGATGGCCCGTCTCGAGAAGCTCGTCGAGCCGGGGGAGAAGGTCATCTCCGGTGACGACTCCGATCCGCACACGGCCGCCGTATCCCGCTCCGCGCGCCGCCTCGCGCACCGCCTGCGCGCATGCGGGCGGGTTTACGCCACCCGCGTTTGCTATGACGCGCACCCCGCGCTCGACGACGGCGGGCAGCACGCTCTCCATCGCACCGACGAAATCGCGCGCATATCCGGCCGAGGGGTCGCGCTCCCGCTGCTTCTGGAGGATGGACATGGTGACTTCCGCCAGATAGTCCAGCATGAGGTAGTCCACCTGTCCGCCTTCGACCTGACGACGCGGTGCGTCGAGCGAATCGCCCCAGAATCCCTGACCGGATGCGACGCGAACTATTCGACTCACGCGAATTCTCCCAGATGCGGTGGTAGTACGAACGGTCCGAGGTGAGGACCCGGGTTCTGGAGCGACGCTCGGAGAGCCATGGCGAGCACGTCCCTGGTGTCCTCGGGATAGACGATGGCATCGATGAAGCCGCGAGCGCCCGCATAACGCGCGTTGAGCTGGTGCTCGTAGTCGTCGCGTACCTTCTCGATCTCCTGTGACAGCCCCGGCGACAGGTCGGTTTCGGTGCGCTTAGCCGCTTCGATCTGCGGCCCGAAGAGCGCCTGTACCGCGGCCTCACCTTCCATTACGGCCATCCTTCCGGTGGGCCAGCTGAAGATGAAGTCGGGGTCGAATCCCTGTCCTGCCATGGCGTAATAGCCTGCGCCTGACGCGTGATTGATGGTGAGTACGATCTTGGGCACGCGTGCGGTGGCCATCGCTTCGACGAACCGGGCGCCGGCGCGGATGATCCCTTCGTGCTCGGCTTCCGGACCGACCATGAAGCCCGAGACGTCCTGGACGAAGAGCAGGGGGATGCCCGCCCTGTCGCAGCGATCGATGAAGTAGGCGACCTTTTCGGCGCTTTCGGCGTAGACGATGCCGCCGAATCTGGGACGTTCACCGGCGCGGCCCTTGATGAGTCCTCGCTGATTGGCGATCACGCCGACCGCCATGCCCTCGACCGTTGCATCGCCGCAGATCATCTCGCGGGCGAGGTCTTCCTGAAACTCATCGAGGCTGCCGCCATCGAGAATTGCGCGCAGAATCTCGTGCATGTCGTAGGACATGCGGTGGTCGGTAGGGAGGAGCTCGTACAGCGCTTCAGGATCGGGCCGATGCGCGGCAGGCGATGAAGCGCTTCGGCCGGCAATCGTCGGATGCGGTTCCCCTGCCCCTGATTCCGCATCGTTCTCATGGGGGGGGCCCCCCGCGCCCCGACGCGGCAGGCGTTCAATCAGCGAGCGGATCTTCTCGAGGCACGCCCTGTCATCCTTCACCATGTAGTGCGCTACTCCGCTCACCGCGGTGTGCGTGCGCGCTCCGCCTAACGTTTCGGCGTCGATGACCTGGCCGGTGGCACCCTTTACCAGGTTGGGGCCTCCGAGTCCCATGAACGACGTCCCCTCGACCATCAGGATCACGTCCGAAAGGGCCGGCAGATAGGCTCCGCCGGCGATGCAGGGCCCCATCACCGCCGAGATCTGCGGTATGTGCAGATACCGCCGCATCAGCGAATTGTAGTAGAAGATCCGGCTCGCACCGTACTGGCCGGGAAACACGCCTCCCTGGTACGGAAGGTTCACACCTGACGAGTCGACGAGATAGACGATCGGGATTCGGCAGCGCATGGCGATTTCCTGCGCCCGCAGAATCTTCTTGATCGTCTCGGGCCACCACGAGCCAGCCTTCACCGTCGCGTCGTTCGCTACAATCACGATCTCGCGGCCGGCGACCTGCCCGAGTCCGGTCACGACTCCGGCCGCTGGCGCCTGTCCGTCGTACTGATCGTAGGCCACCAGCAGTCCGACTTCGACAAACCGCGATCCGGCGTCGCATAACGACTTCAGGCGCTCGCGCGCGGTCAGCTTTCCCTGCGAATGCTGCCTTTCGATCTTGTCCGATCCGCCGCCCTGCCGCAGCCGCTCCTCCAGCTCACGCGTCTCGGCGGCGAGTGTGCGAAGCCGTTCGCTCACGCGTCCTGCCGCTCATGCTCGGCGAACCAGGCGGTGATGTAATCGACCAGATCGGATGTGCGCGTGCCCGGGCCGAACAGCTTGCCGATTCCCCGGTGCTCCAGCGCGTCCATGTCTTCAAGCGGTATTATCCCGCCGCCGGTGATCAGCACGTCGTCCCGCCCCGCCTCGAGCAGAAGCTGGTGTACCCGGGGGAACAACGTCATGTGAGCTCCGCTCAGTATCGACAGGCCCACTACATCCGCGTCTTCCTGAATCGCCGCGTTGGCGATCATCTCGGGAGTCTGGTGCAGCCCGGTATAAATCACTTCCATGCCGGCATCGCGGAGCGCCGCGGCAACCACCTTGGCGCCACGGTCGTGACCATCCAGCCCCGGCTTGGCAACGAGTACGCGAATCGGACGAGACATTAGTTGAGGTGCGAGATGCGAAGTGCGAAGTGCAAAGTGCGAAGTGCAAACTATCCCTCGCCCTCCTTCCTCGCCACGAGGAGCATTTCGCTGGAGATGCGCGAGAGTGGGCGTTCGTTCCATCCGTCGAACGTCTCGTATACGACCATCCCCTCAGCGGCAAACAACTCGGAAAGGCGGGTGGCCGTGTACAGCCTGATGCGATGTTCCCGCTCGCCGGCCGACTTTTTCCCCTTCCAGGCAGCGCGCACGGTAAGGACACCCGATACTGGATCGAACGCCCGCTCGTGTCCGATCATCGTCCCGTCGCCGCCCTGCCACCAGTCGCGCTCGAGAAAGCGCGCCATTACGCCGTCGCGGCTGCCACCGTGCCAGATCAGCGTGCCGCCAGGCGCGAGCACACGCGCAAATTCACCAACGACGCGTGCATCATCCTGCGGATCGAAAAAAAATCCGAAAGAAGTGAACAGGTTCACCACCGCGTCGAAGCGACCGGTCCATTTGGAGGGAAGGGTGCGCATATCGCCACGCACATACCGGAGCCCGTCGCTCGTTCCGCGGCGCTTGGCTTCCTTCAGAAGATAGGCGGAATAATCGAGCCCCGTCACATCGAGGCCGGCTTCCGCCAGGAGATGGGCATGGCGCCCCTGCCCGCATGGAACGTCGAGCACTCGCGCTCCGACTGGCAGCGCCAGCAGATCGAGTAGCCGTGCGACCTCCCGGCGGTCGCGCGCGACATCGAAGAGTGGCGAGTACTCGAGCAGGTAATACGCGTCGAAGTGCGTCTCCCACCACTCGGCCCGACGCCGCGCGGTCATCGGCGGCTCAGAAGAAAATCGGCTCGCGATAGGCGCCGAACACGTCCTCCATCGCCGCCCTGATCTCGTAGAGCGTGCAGTACGCTCGCGCGCAGTCGAGAATGCGTGGCATGGTGTTCTCGCTGCCGCGACACGCTTCCCTGAGGGCATTCAGGCGCTGGGCACACAAGGCATTGTCGCGCGTGGCCCGCAGGTCGGCGAGGCGCCGGCGCTGATCGGTCGTTGCTTCCTCGCCAACACGAAGCAACTCGATCGGCAGTTCGTCGCCCTGCGTCATGAACTCGTTCACGCCGACGACTACGCGCCTCTTCTGCTCGATTTCCCACTGCTGGCGGCCGGCCGATTCACCAATTCGCCGTTGCAGCCAGCCGTGCTCGAGCGCGGCGACTACCCCGCCCTGCCGCTCGATCTCCTCGAACAGCGCTTCGGCCTCGAGCTCCAGTTCGTTGGTAAGGGCCTCCACGTAATACGATCCACCGAGCGGATCGATCACGTTGGGCACCCCCGTTTCGCAAGCGAGCACCTGCTGTGTGCGGAGCGCCACCTGCACGGCATGCTCGGTGGGAAGCCCCAGCGTCTCGTCCATCGAATTGGTGTGCAACGACTGCGTCCCACCGAGCACCGCCGCCAGCGCCTGATAGGCGACGCGCACGATGTTGTTCATCGGCTGCTGCGCGGTGAGCGTGACGCCCGCCGTCTGCGAATGAAAACGCATGGTCCACGAACGCGGACTCGTCGCGCCGTAGCGCTCGCGGAGGTGGCGCGCCCAGATCCGGCGGGCCGCCCGCAGCTTGGCGATCTCCTCGAAAAAGTCGTTATGTATGTCCCAGAAAAACGAAAGCCGTGGTGCGAAATCATCGACCGCAAGTCCACGGGCCACACCGCGCTCCACGTAGGTGAAGCCGTCGGCGAGCGTGAACGCCAACTCCTGCACGGCGGTAGCGCCGGCTTCCCGGATGTGATAGCCGGAAATGGAGATGGTATTCCATTGGGGCGCGTGCTTCGCGCCCCACTCGAAGCAGTCGACGATGAGACGTAGTGCGGGCTCGATGGGAAAGCACCACGCGTGCTGTGCCATGTACTCCTTGAGGATGTCGTTCTGAATCGTTCCCCGGAGTTGTTCAGCCGAAACGCCCTGACGCTCCGCCGCGGCGATGTAGAACGCCCACAGAATGATCGCCGGGCCGTTTATCGTCATCGAGGTAGAGACCTGGTCGAGGGGAATGCCTTCGAACAGCATTTCCATGTCGGCCAGGCTGGAGATGGCTACGCCGCACTTTCCTACCTCGCCCTCCGACCGCGGGTGATCGGAGTCGTAGCCCATCAGTGTTGGAAAGTCGAAAGCTACCGAGAGGCCGGTCTGCCCGTGCGCCAGCAGATACTTGTAGCGCGCATTGGTGTCCCGGGCACTGCCGAAGCCGGCAAACTGGCGCATCGTCCACAGCCGGCCCCGATATCCAGTCGGGTGAATGCCTCGGAGATACGGATAGGCACCCGGTGTCCCCGCCTCGATATGCTGCTCCGGGGGCAAGTCGAGCTCGGTGTAGAGGGGTGCAACCTCGGCCGAGGAGTTCGCGAATCCAATGTCCCTCAACTCGCCGCGCGCATAACGCTCCCTCCACTGCGCCACTTCGGCGCGCAGCGCCTCGAGCTCCTCGCGCTGGAGACGCTCCTGTTCGGTCAGCTCGCGCATCGTCGTCATTCTCTGCCTCTCACGTCAGTCCCGCTCATCAGCGGCCCGCTGCGTGCCAACAGCTCGCTTGCGGCGCCATGAGGCGTCAGGCTTCCCTGCTCCAGTTCGGGCAACCGCCCGGCCAACCACGCGCTGGTTTCCGCATCTCGCCACAGGCGGTTACGCACGAGTCGCTCCACCACATCAACTACGCGCTCACGCAATCGCGTGCTGCGCCGTTCCTGCAATTCTCCGCTCTGCTCAAGATAGTGGAAGTGCCGGTCGAGCGCGGCCACCAGCTCGTCCAGGCCCTCGCCCTTTACCGCGACTGTCGCCAGGACGGGCGGCGTCCAGCTATCCATCTCCGCGCCACGCGCGGCATCACGCGCCGCCTTTGCCGGATTCATGACCGTCTTGAGATCCACGCCGTGATGAGCGGGAACGTTCCGGTAGGTCTGGCCCATGCGCAGGCCGAGCATCAGTTCCAACTCGTGTCGCAAACGGTCGGCGCCGGGACGGTCCGCCTTGTTCACGACATACAGATCGGCAATCTCCATCAGCCCCGCCTTGAGCGTCTGGATCGAGTCGCCCGACTCCGGGACGAGCACCACCGTTGTCGTATCGGCTGTACGCGAAACGTCCAGCTCACTTTGCCCCACCCCAACGGTCTCGATGATGATGCGATCAAAGCCATACGCATCGAGAACGTCGGCCACCTCCCGCGTTGATGCGGCGAGTCCGCCGAGCGATCCACGCGTTGCCATCGAGCGAATGAACACGCCGTC
>JBPCLX010000348.1:0-4908 GCA_051002815.1 Gemmatimonadaceae bacterium | reverse complement strand
TCCGATCCGGGTCTGCAATCTATCCACTCATCCGCATTCAGTCCGGTCAGTGAGCGGCGCGAGCCGACATACACCAGCCGCGGCGCATCCCGCAGTCTGGATCGGGCCTCGGCAAAGTCGAGCTGCTGAGGTACCGTTGCTCCCCAGGTATCGAGAAAGTCCGCTCCGATCGACACGATGAGCCTGGCATTCTGAAACCGCAGCGATGGCCAGGCGACGCCGTATGCCTGACGATTCACTGCGACGGATGCATGGTCGAGCAGTGCGTCGTACGGCAGGTGCGGCGGCATTCCGTTCGACTGCAGCCAGCTGTCGAGCAACACCGGAAAGCTGCCGGACTCGTGTCCGTTGATGAACAGCGCTCTAGCCGATTCCCCGCTCTGCCGGGCCGTGCCGAGGAGTTGCTGCAACGCGGCGAGCGCGACCTCCCAGGTGACCGGCTCGAGCGCGGCCTCGGAGTTGGCGCGCATCATCGGCCCGCGATAGCGGTCCGGGTTGTACAGGCCCTGAAGCGCTGCCTGACCACGTGCGCACAGGGCGCCCCGGTTCAGCGGGTGGGCCGGATTTCCCTCGAGCTTGATCGCTCGACCGTCTCGCACCTCCGCCACAATGCCACACGCCGCGGGGCACTCGCGGCAGGTGGTTGCATAATAGTTGGAGACTCCCGGGACGGTGTTGTCGGGATGGTTGACGTACGGAATGAGCTTCTCGACTCGGTCGGAGCTGCAACCGACCGCCGCCGTGGTCGCACCAGCGGCGCCGAGCACTTTGAGAAACTCACGACGCGAGGCGCCCGACCTCGGAGCTTCGCGCGGATGCCTGGGATGACTCATGCGCTCGCGGCTAGTAGTGGCAGACCGCGCAGTCGTACCGCGCTCGGAACGGCGGATTGGATTCGCCGATGTGACACTTGACGCA
This sequence comes from Gemmatimonadaceae bacterium, assembly GCA_051002815.1. Taxonomy (GTDB): domain Bacteria; phylum Gemmatimonadota; class Gemmatimonadetes; order Gemmatimonadales; family Gemmatimonadaceae; genus JALZIF01. The sequence continues at coordinate 3,990 of JBPCLX010000348.1, read as the reverse complement.
CCATCCCATGTTGAGGGACTCCGCTTGATGAACCGGCGCACCCATGTCCTGAATCTGTCCGTGACAGGACTGGCACGTTACACCGGCATTCACGTGGCGCATGTGCGGGAACTGCACATAGTCAGGCACCTTGTGAATACGAACCCACGGTATCGGCTCGTTACGGCTCCAGTATGCCTGAAGCGTGTCGATACCCACGCGCTGCGATCCATCGGGGCGCGTAGGGCCGACGGCCAGATGGCATCCCATGCAGGTGCTCACTGCCGGGATGCCGGCAGTCGGCGCCTTGTCGGCGGAGAAGTGGCAGTACAGACAGTTGAGTCCGACTGTCTTGACGTGAGTGTTGTGCGGGAATGGAATGGGCTGGGTTGGCGCGCGCCCCTGAGGCGTCGACGCACCACTGTACGCGGAGAGAACGATGGCAGTGGCTGCAAGGGCAAACAGCCCCGGAATCACTGCCCACTTCCTCCTATTCGTCATTGGCACTCATGATTTGAGCCGGGTGAGGAAAGCCCCCGTGTGCCCTGCCGCCCGAAGGGGGTTTAGCCGCGCGAAATGTGGTCCTCACAGGGGGTGGGCGCAAGTGCCGTATCTTCGCGATGTCACGTGATTTGCCCCTTGCATCTGATCGCGCATCGTACATGCGCTCCGCGCTCATTTGCGTTGTGAAATCCGATCTACTCGCAGATCTGCGGTCGAAGCGAATCGCTCTGAGCGAAGCTCCTCCGGCAGCAGGGCCATATTGGCGCGAGGAGTCTGAGTCAGTCGCAGCGGCCAGCCCGTACCATACAGCAACCGTCCTGCGCCGATGGTTCTCACCAGGTGCGCGAGCTCATCCCCGGGCGGTCCCCAGATCCACGAAATGTCCCACCATGTGCGTGTTCGCTCGTCAGGCGAGAGCCCCCAGTGCACCTCCTCGATGGTGCCGCGGCCCGCGCCGAGCACGATGACCCGGCATCGATCGCTGGCGCGCGAGATGGTTCGTATGGCGGCGGCAGACAGATCGCCGGCGGTGTCCATGCCGTGCCGCTGCCTGAGATCCTCGAACCGAACGGTGAGCAGGAGCACGACGCCAACTTCTCCGCACGCGCGTGCGAGACCGGTCATGTGCGGATCGCCCGGTCCCATACCCCATTGCGGCGGATAGGCCTTGACCGCCGGTGCCCCCGACTCGGCAGCGTCGCGCAACGTGCGCTCCCACCCCGGCCAATCGGGGCGGACCACGGGCGCAGGGCGCAGCGCGGCGAACGGCTCCAGCAGCGCGAACAGCTCGTCGTTCGCCGGCCGCGGATCACGGTGAAACGCCGCGGGGAGTGAGCCCACCCACGCACCGGAAACCCCTTCCCGCTCGAGTACTCTTGTGAGCACCTCGGGCTCGGGGTGGGGCACGTGTCTGAATGGATACGGCCCGACGTACGCATGCACATCGACGGTGCCCGCCGCGAGCGGTGCGATGCTCATGCGCTAACGGGAGAGCGTTCTCCCGGGCTGGCGGCGATGAGCGCGCCAGCGGGAAAAATCCGTTCGGCATTTCGCCAGCGTATCCGTTCCAGCGCGTCCTGTCCGGGGGCAATCACCTCCAATGCCCACCACTTCGCCAATCCGGTCTCCATGGTGATGTCGCACCCCCATAGAATGCGCTCGACCCCCACCGCGCTGAGTGCCTGGTCCAGCATTCCGCGGTCAACTCCGCTTCCCGACAGGTCCAGAAAGACGTTGGGAAGCTCGGCGACAGCCGGATAGCTGTGTGCCCAATCTCCGCCGCCACCTATGTGCGCGAGTATGAAGCTCACTCGCGGATGCCGGGCGGCGAGGCGCGCGTACTCCACGGCGTCGGACGCCTCCTGCCCTTGCCATTCGCGCCGGCGATGCTGCCAGATGTGGTGCAGCACTGGAAATCCGTGCCGGGCGGCCGCTTCGGCGATCGGATCGATCAGCCGATCATCCGCCCGGCGGCTGGCGGCCAGCTTGATGCCGACGGCCCCGTGCTCGGCACCCCGGGCGATCTCCTCCAGCGCATGCGCAGTGTCGTTAGGATTGACCACCACGTAGCTGCGGATTCGCTCCGGATCGCCGCGCTGCATCGCAAACATGGCATCGTTGGCCACGGTGACATCGGACGGCGATGGAAAGTAGGTCGGCGACGTGTGCCCCCAGCTTCCGAGAATGGACGCGATGTGCACGGAGATACCAATGCGATTACCGGCCCGGAGCCGCGCCGCGTTCACCTCCGCCCAGTCCGCGCGCCCGCAGCCTTCATGGTAGAAGTGCGCGTGCACGTCCACCAGCGGACCGGCCCCGGCCAGTGGCTGCTCGCTAGGCATGTGGAGCCTCGACCGCGAAAGCCGCCTCGAGTGCCTGTTCGAGCTCCGTCAGCGCGGCATCATCGTGGGCGAGCGACGCGAAGTTGTACGCCCCGCGCTTGAGGAGCACGCCGGATGACCGGGCGTGTGCCAGGACATTCGCCTCACGCGACTCGCTCTCGAATCGAAGAAACCACATGGGCGCGATCCCCTCCGACCGCACGCCACCACCAGCGCCCGCCGCCAGCGCGCGCTCGACTCCCGCGCGCATGGCAGTGCCTATCGCCGAAAGCCTGCCGCATACATCTTCCCTCGCATGCCGAGCCAGCACGGCCGATGCAGCGGCGAGCGCGGTTGTCTCGCATGCCAGCGTCGATGATATCCACGTCCGTTGCGCTGCCTGCATGACGCTGGCGCGGCCTGCGACCACCGCCAGTGGGTAGCCGTTCGCCAGCGCCTTGCCGAACACCAGCAGATCGGGGTGGATTCCTTGTCGTGTCAGTGCACCCGCTGTGTGCACACGAAACCCCGTCTTGATCTCGTCCGCTATCAGCAACGCACCGAGTTCATCGCACAGTTCGCGCAAGGCGTGCAGCCATTCCACCGGGGCCATCCGCTCGATTACCGGTTCGATGACGATCGCCGCCAGATTATTCCGCACCCCCACCGCCGCCTCGCGCGCCGCGTCGATGTCCCCGAACGGAATTCGCGTGCACAGCGCGCGGGTGGCCGGCGGAACACCGGCAGCGTCGCTGCTCCAATCCAGCCACCCGAAATAGCCGCAGCAGAGAATGTGATCGCGCCCGGTGTGCGTGCGCGCTATGCGCACCGCGGCGGCGACCGCCTCCGCGCCGCTCTTCAGAAATCGCACCTGCTCGGCCCTCGGTACGGCCGCCTGAAGCTGTTCGGCGACGGTCACCTCCAGAGTGTGCGGAAGCGCGGCAATGGATCCGCTTCGTGCCGCGGCGATCACCGCCTCGGTGACTTCGGGGTCGGCATAGCCGAGCGCCACTGACCCGAGCGCCATGGTGAAGTCGACGAGCTCGGCGCCCTCCGCTGTCGTAAGGCGGCAGCCTGCCGCGCTCGTGTAGTGGGTAGGCCCGTGCACGCCGGACCCGTACATGGAGTCAGGACGCTTGCTCCCTGTCGACGTGCCTCCGGCAATTCGCGCCGCAGCCCGCGCGTCCCAATCCGCGGGGGCGGAACGGACGGAACCAGGCGGAGTCGATCTGGGGAGTTGCACGCCGGATAACCTATGCGCTCGCACTTCGGTTACGCGATCCCACCGCGGAGCCGGTCGACGGTACGCAACACCTCTATGGCCATCGTCCGCAGCAGAGTCAGCTCGCGGGCATCGGCGCCTGCTCGAGCGGTGAGCGATCGCAGCGACCGCATCACATGCTCAGGATTCCTGGTCTTGAAGAAGTCCAGCGCATCGAGCGCACGCCGGGCGTCGGCGCAGGCGCGCTCGCGCTCTTCGTCGGTGGGTGGTGGTGCGTTCTTTCGCGGGGGCGCCAGCGCGCGGGATGCCTCCGGCGCGGCGAGGTGCAGCTCGTAGAGCGCCAGCATTACCGCCTGCGCCAGATTCAGCGACGCGTACTCGGTGGTTGGGATGGTGACGACGAGCTGTGCCCGGTCGAGTATTTCGTTAGGAAGACCCCGATCCTCGCGGCCGAAAACGAGCGCT
>JBPCLX010000347.1:0-2985 GCA_051002815.1 Gemmatimonadaceae bacterium | reverse complement strand
CTTCGACATTCTGATAACCGGCGGCCGCGTATTCGACGGAACTGGCAACCCCGCCTACTATGCCGATGTCGGCATCCGCGGCGGCCGCATTGTCGTCATGGGGCAGCTGCCTGGTGCGAAGGCCGCGCGCACATTCGATGCCCGTGGGAAGCACGTGACTCCCGGGTTCATCGACATCCACTCTCATGCCGACGATGGCGCCCGGGCAAGTGGCGGTTTCCGCGATGAGGACGCCAGGCGCCGCGCCGCGCCGAATCTCGTTATGCAGGGAGTGACCACCGTCGTGGTCAACCACGACGGCCGTTCGCCGCTTCCCGTGCGCGACCAGCGCGCCTCGCTCGAGCAGAATGGCATCGGTCCGAATGCGATGCTCATGGTCGGACACGGCAGCGTGCGAAGGGAGGTGATGGGGAGCGACTTCCGCCGGCCGGCCCGCCCCGCTGAGATCGCCGAAATGCGGGAGATGGTGCGCCAGGCGATGACCGAGGGTGCGGCAGGGCTCTCGGCCGGGCTCGAGTACGCACCGGGGCGGTGGAGCACGACCGCGGAGGTGGTGGAGGTTGCACGGGCGATCGTGCCCTTCGGTGGAGTCTACATCTCGCACCAGCGGGCGGAGGGCGCCGATCCCATGTGGTACTGGCCCAGCCAGGATTCGGCGGGCCCGCCGACGCTGCTCGACGCGATTCGGGAAACGATCGAGGTCGGCGAAGCGACCGGGGCAAGAGTCGTCGCATCGCACATCAAGGTGAAAGGGCAGAACTATTGGGGTTCCAGCGGTGCCGCCATTCAGTTGATCGAGCGCGCACGCGCGCGCGGCGTGGATGTCTGGGCCGATCAGTACACCTATTCGACCAGCGGCACCGACGGCAACACGGTGCTCATACCGGGCTGGGCGTTAGGTACGGGAACCGTCGGCGATGGACGGAGTCCGCAGGCTCGCGATTTTCCGGCTGCGTTGCGCGCCGTGCTCGCTGACTCCTCATTGGCGACGCGTTTGCGTCGCGACATCGCTCACGAGATCGCCCGACGGGGCGGGCCGGCCAACGTAGTGGTGTTCGACTATCCCGATTCGACCAGGGTCGGAAAGAGTCTGGCCGAGCTGGCAACGGCGCGTAAGGCGACTCCAGTGGAAACGGCGATTGCGCTGCAGCTGGAGGGCCGCCCGGACCGGCCGGGTGGCGGACGCATGCGCGGATTCTCGATGGACGAGAGGGACATGGAGCATTACGCGGCCCAGCCCTGGGTCGCTACGGCATCCGACGCCGGCATAGCGCTTCCCGACGATGGCCCCTCTACACATGCACGATTCTACGGGACCTTTCCCCGCAAGATCCGCCATTACGCGATGGACCGTGGCGCGCTGTCGGTCGAGGACGCGATCCGGTCCATGACGAGCCTGCCGGCGCTGATAATGGGGCTCACCGACCGTGGGCTGCTGCGGGAAGGGGCGGCAGCCGACCTGGTGGTGCTCGATCTCGACCGCCTGAGGGACAAGGCGACCTTCTTCGAGCCACACCAGTACCCGGAAGGAATCGAGCTCGTGCTGGTCAACGGTGTGCCCGTAGTCGACGGAGGCAAGCTCACCTGGAAGCTGCCGGGAAAGGTGCTTAGGGGGGTGGGGGGTCGAGGGGCGGGGGTCGGGGGTTGAGGTTGCAAAATTTTTCGGGCAGATCATTACTAACGCCATCTTTTCCGACAAGACCATGAAGCAGCATCGCCAGCCGCGCTGGACGCGCCTGTTCTCTCGCGCCGCGCTGCGCACCATTCCAATTGCGCTGCTCGCCGCCGCGTCCGCATCCTGTGCGGCAGTTCCAGCAACGAGCACCAGCGCATCCCGTACCGCGGCGGTATCCTCTGCCTCGGTCTATCCCGGAGCGGAATGGGAGCGCGTATCGGATCCGGAAACTGCCGGCTGGTCCACCGCGGGGCTGGACAGCGTGCGAACCGTGCTATCAAAGGCCTCGACGACTGGCCTGATGGCGGTGGCGGGCGGGAAGGTCATCTTCGAGTACGGTGACCTCGACACACTCAGCTATCTCGCTTCGGTTCGGAAGAGCATTCTCGCCATGCTGTTCGGTAACTACGTGGCCAGCGGGAAGGTGAACCTCGACAAGACGCTCGCGGAGCTGAACTTCGATGACGTTGGCGGGCTGCTGCCCAGCGAGCGCGAGGCCACCATCCGCGACCTCCTTACCGCACGCTCGGGTGTGTATCACGCCGCGTCGAACGCGGGAGACGACCTGGCCTCTGCGCCGCCGCGCGGATCCAAACCGCATGGCACCTATCAGCTCTATAGCAACTGGGATTTCAACGCCGTCGGCGCGATCTTCGAGCAGGAGACTGGGCGAGACATCTACGACGCGCTTGGCACCGACCTCGCCGTACCGATCGGGATGCAGGACTGGGATCAGGACGCGCAACGGAAGAGTGGCGACACCACGCGCTCGAGGTATCTCGCCTATCACATGAACCTGTCGACGCGGGACATGGCCCGCATCGGCTATCTCATGCTTCGCGAGGGTAACTGGGCAGGGAGGCAGCTGGTACCGCGCGACTGGGTACATGAGATCACGCGTGCCGTGACGCCGGTGCACGAGATGAATCCCGAGCGCTATCGCGACGGCCCGTTTGGTTACGGCTACCTGTGGTGGATCTGGGACGGGCGCTGGAACACCGGCCCATACAAAGGTGGCTACAGCGGACTCGGTGCGATCGGCCAGCACATCACCGTACTGCCGGAGCTCGATCTCGTCGTATCGCACAAGACGGCACCTCGACGTGGCCAGCGCGTGTCCCACGAGCAGTATCTGGAGATTCTCGATCTGATCGTTCAAGCGCACTGCGGGAGCAGGTGCAAGCGGTAGATAGCGACCGCGGCGGTATCGAGACCGCTGCGGCCCGCTGGCCCCACTGACTCTGCGGTCCTACATTCTCCTCATGACGGCAACCAATCCCGTTACCGGCGACCCGGCGCGCAAACCGCTG